>DATBWI010000001.1:0-11340 GCA_036514855.1 Bathyarchaeia archaeon
CACAATGATGACGTATAGTACGCCGTCTAAGGCTATTCTATAGTGTCTAAAGGATTCCACATTGACTTCACCGCTCGCCTTACCGAATTGGTACGCCAAGACGCCTGCGATTCCACCAGTTAATCTTCGAATGTCAATGAATACCGTGAAAATTATGATGGCCAATGCTACCACGAAGATGAAGCTGATGATTGCGTGCACTGGATAGCCGAGAAACACTTCCTCCATTCCTTTCGAAATGGGTATGAACACCATCTGTCCGACGAGCCAAATCACTATTGCGGCTCCGATGGAGAGGGCAACTCTGGCGCCGACTTCGCGCATAGCCCTTGCAGATTCAGTGTATGCTTCCGAGCCAAAAGTCTCTATTCTTCTCTCTTCGCCTCTAGGTTCCTCTGCTTTCGGTTCTTCTTTCTTAGCCATTTTTATCACTGAGCAATAAACATCACTGTTAACTTATAAATATTCCTTATTTACTATACTATACTCCCAAAGGTTGGAAGTATAGGTCAGGACCTACAGTTATCCCCGTCCGCGACATTCCCGAACTTTAGAAGGCCAACAGCCATAAGCATGACTCCTAATTGCAACAGGGCTAATCAGAGGTTCGACTTTTATGGAAAGGACAGCGTCGGCAACATTGTCACCGATGATGAAAACCGGCATCACCCTTCGAAAATGGCGCAATTTTTTCCTTGTCATATCAAGGCTCGTTCTCGTTCAGACTCGGCTTGACTATGGGCGTAAAGATATTATGCCGAGAGTTGTCGCCAAGAAAAGTACGTATATGAAGAGCAGAATCGCGCCCTCTTTCCAGCCCAACCTCTCCATCGACAAGAAATACCATAAAAATAGGTTGGCGATGAGAGAAAAAATGACCAAATCGGTGAAAAAGACCATGTCCTTCACCGTAAACGGCGAAGCAATCAAAGTAACCCCCAAAATCAATGTTATGTTCATGAAGCCGCTTCCTATGATGTTACCTAAGGCTAACGCTGAGTGTCCCTTAAGAAAAGCCTTCACGCTAATGGAGAATTCTGGCAGACTGGTGCCAAACGCAATAACAGTGGCGCCGATCAAGGCCTTTGACAAGCCTGCAAATTCCGCTATAACAACTGCGGACTCAACTATAAAATAAGCGCTTAGAATAACGCCTGCGACACCCACGAAGGTGAGCGCGACGTATAGGCGCAATTTCCTCCTCATATCCTCAGAAACCTCTTCACTCTCTCCAGCTGGGATTCTAATCTTGGACAACTGATATGTGTATAAGCCAAAAATCAACAACAAAATCAAGCCAACAAACCAACTTGCATAAGCTAGATACACCAACGACAAGGGAATGATCGAAGCCACGAAGAGACCGAAGTAGAGGCTTCCAAACTCTCTCTTAGCCATGGTAGGGATCATTTTCACATTACGTGAACGCCCCAATGAAGCAACGAGAAGAGCAGATAACCCGACTATTAGACAAACGTTCACAACGTTTGAGCCAATGACGTTTCCAACCGAAATCGCACCCTCGCCGCCAAACGCGGCGAAAACAGCCACACTCAACTCGGGCAAAGACGTAGAAAAGGCTATCAAAATAAAACCTACGGTCATTTTTCCAAGCCCAGTTATGTCCGAGACTTTGATTGCGTTAGTGATAGTCACGTGACTAGAGTAGTTAAGCACTATCAAAAAAATGCCGAGAAGGAGCAAGCTTACTATTATGTCCATGCTAAACCCTCACAAAGATTGGCAAAAACAAGTGCGGCGATAGAATGTGCGCCATTCGCTTTCATCCTCGAAAGTGCCAGACGTTTGGTTAGCTTATAACTATTACTAAAAGGTTATAAGTATTCTCATTAAACTATATTGATTGAGTCATGAAAATCTTATAGGGTGGTTCTCGAATTCCATATACTATAAGAAGGCGTCTATTTGGCTTCAGGGGAATTGGTGGCCACAGGCGAAGAGGCGTTAAGAGTGGCTGATGCGCTGACTTCGGCGAGCTTCAGGATACTGCGATTGCTTTCGAAGGAGCGCCTGGATGTTTCGAGGATCGCCGAAAGGTTAGAGCTGAGCGAGGCCTACATAAGTGAGCAGGTACGCGTCCTCGAAGAATTGAAGTTAATCAAAGTGGGCTACCAGCGGGGCAAAAGGGGAATTAGAAAGATGTGCGAATTGGCAGTCAAAAAAATCACCATAGTGATTACGCCGTGATTTTGTCTATCTGTCTACTTGAGTAAGGGCACAAGCTTGGTTCTTAATTTGCAGCAAATTTTAATAAAAAAAAATTCCCAATTGTTTGTTTGAGGTCGCAATCGTGTCGAAGCGCGCAAAAGGAAAGAAGAAAAAGGGCGGAAAGAAATTCGCACTGCAGAAATGAGTTTGGAGGAGGTGAATGAGAAGTTGGTTAATGTGAACACGCTCTTAGGAAAGAATGTGATAGGCGCCGGCGCTAAACTGATCGGCAACGTAATCGGCGTCGAGGCAGAGTTGCTTCCAGAATGGAAAATCACTCACTTGCACGTAAGCCTAACGGAGGAAGCCACAAGAGACCTCGGGTACAAAAAACCATTTTTTGGCTCGGTTGGAGTCCTGCTTCCAGTATCCCTCGCTAAAGCAGTTGCAGACGTAATAACTCTAGACAAGAAACTTGAAGAACTCAGAGACGTAGTTGAGCCGATGAAAAAATAAGCAAATCCTTTTGTCTGCTTAAAGGGGCAAAAGAAGAAGGAGACAGTGGTGTTTCTTCCCATGCTCTAACAGGATTTGTCGCGGCTGCAATTTCCATGGCGCATGTCTACTGTTTTGTCTTGGACCTTACGGTTATGTCGTGGGAGTCAAGCTTTATCCGAGTGAAAGCTGAAACAGTCTGAGAAGTTGGTTTAATGAGGCTCAGAACAAAGAGAGTGGCGCTTGCAACCCTGTTTGGCGTTGTGGTGTTTCTCTCAGATGTTGTTTTGCCCTCTCCGTTGAAGTATATGTTCTTCGTTGTTCACGCTACTCTACTGTGTTTGGGAGCGATTATTCTGCGAAGGATGGGTGCCACCTATGTCGCTTTGATTGGAGGCAGTTTAGCTGCGGTTTGGCAGTTTGCCACTGCGCCTTTCACGTTTGCTTTTGCAGTGCTTTATGGTTTGCTTCTGGACGGCTTGTTTGTGGTTTTTAGGGTCATAGCGGATGATTATGTGATGAAAGGAAGGTTAATTGCAGCGTCAACTGTGAGCACAGTCGTGGTTGGAGGGGCCAGCTTCTATACGACCGTTATTGTCTTTGGTTGGTTCCCTAGGAACGTGTTGATAGAAACCGCAATCCTAGTTGGCGGAACCTTGAATGGGGCAGCCGCAGGGTACCTTGCCTCACTCGTATGGAACAAGTATCTGAAGAACATTGCACTCTAGACACTTCAACGGCGACGATTTTCAAACTTTTTTCCTCGAATATCTTGCCTTTCGTGCATTTTCTTACCTCATCATTAAGAAGGGACTCGTCAAAGTGGTAGCCGAGATAACGGCAACGAACGCCACATAAACGTTTTTGTTCTAAGCAGTGCACGGTTTTGTCCCTGCGCTGGACTCGAATTCGATTAGGGTTTTACAAATGATTTTTAACGAGGCAAGCAGAATTAGGGCTTGGTTAAATTGAATTCAACATGGTATGCGATGGAAGTTGAAGAGGTTCTGCGTGCTTTACAATCTGACCTGAAAGGCTTGAGCGACGAAGAAGTTAAGCGGAGACTGCTGGAGTTTGGATACAATGAGTTAAAGAAGCGAAAAAAGGGTAACTCCGCCGCAGATTTTTTTTGGCTCAATTTAAGAACATTTTCGTAACTATGCTGATAGTCGCCATCATAATTTAGCGCGCGAATAGTGACTTAATGAATCGGTCTGGCGAGATGCTGGGTTGAAGTGTGTTCGGTTTCGTAAAGGTTAATAGTAATGCGGGATGAGTGCTCTCTGAGCCTGAATTTGACTGGAGATAGAAGTCATGGGTTTCTGGGATGACCTGCTTTCCCACGTCCCCTATCTGTTAACTTTGCTTGAAATTGCGATCGTAGTCGGGGTTGCGATTGTTTTGGAGCGTTTCTTGACACGTTACGTCCGAGGTTTTGTGAGAAACAGAGAACTTCCACCGGACGTTAGAAACGGATTGGTGCTGTTCTTTCGCTTGATGATACTGGTAGGGGCAGTAGTTGCCCTTCTTGCAATTGGAGGGGTTCCCGCAGAATGGCTTGTGTGGTTCTCTGCCCTAGGCGGAGCAGCTGTCGGATTCGCCTCAAGCAGAACCATTGGAAACTTCATCTCTGGTCTGTTTGTTCTCACTTTACGGCCCTTCAGAGTGCATGATTATGTGCGCATCGGCAATGTAGAAGGCATAGTAGAGGAGATAACAATCAACTACACAAAGATTCGAACGCAATCAAACACAACAATTTTGATAAGCAACCAAAGGACTCTGGACCAAGACATAGTCAATTACAGATGCGAAGAATCTGGACCGCCATTGTATTGTTACGGAGTGGAATTGACTTTCGACCATTTCTTATCAACAGAAACGTTAGAGAAAATATTCGACAGCGTTATCGAGAAGTACAAAGAGAAGCTTCCCAGAAAGCCTTGGTATGTCATTTTGCGGATAACGAATATGGCAAGACATTACATGTTTTACTTGTATGTTGAGAGCCCAAGAGACATTTTTACTTTGCAACCCATATTCGTCAGAGATATAACTGAAGCCTGGGAAAAAGCGAAAGTCAAGATGTAGAGAGTGGCAGAAGTTATCGTTGAAGGGGAGGTTAGATATATTTCCTCTTGTAATATGAAGAAGAGAGGTTAGAAACTTGTCTCTGAAAGAAGTACAGGAGTCGGTTAAGAATATTTCCTACGAGATACACAAGACCCAAGTGTTTACTTCGTCCTTTTTCATTGCTTTAATGGCTGAGCAAGTGGGACAAGTGGCACACAAATACATTCATGAAGGAAGACATGCAAAAGACATTGAAGTGGACATCGCCGACGTCGTCTTGGCTGGTCTAACCTACCTCAATTGGCTGGAAAAAGACGCGACCGAAGCCTTCCAAAAATCACTGGAAAAACACAAAAAAGCCGTCGAAACCATGAGGAAGCAGAAAAAATAGCTTTCTATTTTTCCCTTCTTTCTGTTTACAGAATATTCCGACCGAAACATTTCCGCCTTTTAGACGACCATTTGAGTTTGCTTCAGTTTCTGAATCACGTTGTTCAATCCCAAAAGTAAGGTGCATCGAGGACAATATTGGTCTTGACGGCTTCTTATGAGGAGTTGAGCATACTCCGCTGATCCAAAGGGTGGAGGAGCCTGTTCGGGAGACGGAGGGACTTCGCCTTGACCAAGAATTAAAGCCGTGGGAACATATCCAAGGCCTATCTGTAGGGGAAAAGTGAACCATGATTGACAGCGACTGCATCGAGCGTCGAAATGCATCACTAACTGATACGGTCCTACTTCTTCACGCATCATCTTTCGCTCGGCCTCTTCATGAATATGAATAAGGCGGGGGTAACGTTCAAAGCGAGTGTCCCATGCGCTGAACTCAAATTTGTTTTCACGCATTTTCTCAATCAACTGCGTCAATGTTTCAACGTGAAATGTTGGGTAGTCCTCTTTCATCTTCTTTATCAATTCTGACAAGATTTCCTCCCTTTGTGTCAACACTCTCTTTGGCAGCGCCACCTTCTCGAGTAGCTTATCAAGGAAAGGGAGATCAATGTAAATCGGAGTTTTTCCATCAACTTGTTGCGGAACATAAATTGCCTCAGAATTGTTTATGTATGCCGCCATCAATGCGCCGACGGTCATAATCCTTGTTCCAGCTGAAACGTTTATCACCATGGCATAGTTCTTGTTATGTTGAATGAGCCCATTGATGTGATCTATTACATTCAATAAATCAAAAGCATCAACTTCAACTGTCTCAACAACATAACCCAGTTTTTCAGAAAAATCTTCAATGTGTTTCAAGCATTGCCTGACTTCTTCGTCACTGGTACCTACCAGGCAAACTTTCTTGATGTTTAATCGAGACCTTAAACCAATCAGCACCTTCTCTGGAGTTTTCCCAACGGTTGCAATATACACATATTCCTTCAAGCCCATCGCCAGCCTTTGAATAATCATCCTATCTTCTTTCAAGATCATTTAAAACGTCTTATTCTATGTTTAAGTAGATCGCACGCGTTTCTTATTCACCTAATTCAGCTTTCATTCGAATGGCGTGCATTATATCGCTGCGCGTGACTATTCCCACGAGCTTCCTATTTTCTTGGACAGGAAGTCGCCCTACATCCTGCTTTGACATTTTTATAAGAGCGTCAACTGCCAGCTCATCTGGACTTGCGCATTTCAGCTTTTCGCAGGGTGTCATGGCATCGCCTACTTTTGTTTCTTGCCATTTTTCTTTTGGAATCTTTCTTATGTCTTGAAGCGTGATGAGACCAAGCAATCTTGAGTCTTTTTCAACTGGAAATCCACCATGTTTGTACTGCATGAAATGCGTTTCGACAACATCTTTAACTGAGGCGTCAGGATCAACTGTGTGAACGTCTCGAGTCATTATGTCGCGGATAGAAACTCCTGCCAGTGCTTCATTAATGACTGTCTGCCTGTAGCTTGATTCGGCACCACTCTTCAGGAACCATCCGATAAGTATAAACCACAAACCCCCAATGAACACTCCACCGATAATGAGCAAAAAGCCTCCGAAAATCATCAGATAAGCAAAGAAAACCCCAACATTAGTTGCAATTCTAGTCGCTTTTAGCAAATCCTTCTTCCAATTCCAAATTCCCGCCCTCAGAATTCTCCCGCCATCAAGGGGAAACGCTGGAATCAAATTGAAGCCACACAACAGCACATTAATATAAGCGCCATACTCCAGTGGCGCGATAACTACAACCGCAGCTCCGAAAGTACGCCCGACGTGTTGCAGCAACCACAGAATAGCAGCAATGGCAAAACTAGTAAGAGGTCCAGCCAACGCCATTTTGAACTCAAGACGGGCTTCTCTTGGCTCCTCTTCAATCTCGGACACGCCGCCGAAAATGAAGAGTACTATGCGTCTAACTGGCAGTCCGTTTTTCTTAGCAACGTATGAGTGAGCCAATTCATGAATTAAAACAGATGCGAAAAGCAAGGTTGCTCCGATAGCGCCGATTAACCAGTAAGTCGTCCAAGAAAGCCCAGGATATTCTGAAGGTAAATACCCCAGAGCAAGAGTCCAAGAAATCAGCAGAACACCAAGAATCAGCGTGTAGTGAAGTTTCACAGGGACGCCTAGCAGCCTGCCAATTCTCAAAGACACATTATTTACCTCCTCAAAACTGCCAAAGGTATGACTTGTTTATAAATATTACTAAAAAGTTATAAATATCTCCAAGAAACTATATTAATTGCACCATTGGATTAATATAAGAGGATTCTGGGATTCCATGTGCGATAGGAAGGTGTATGTTTGACGTTAGGAGAACTTGTTGTAAGAGGCGAGGATGCGTTAAAGGTGGCTGATGCCTTAACTTCGACGAGCTTCAGGATGCTGCAGCTGCTTTCGAAGGAGCGCCTAGACGTTTCGGACATCGCTGAAAGATTAGAATTGAGCGAAGCCTACATGAGTGGGCAGATACGCCTCCTAGAGGAACTAAAGTTAATCAAAGTGAGTTACGAGCGCGGAAAAAGGGGAATTAGAAAAATGTGCGAATTAGCAGTCAAAAAAGTCTCGATAGTGATCACGCCATAATTTGACCTATCCTTCTACTTAGAAAAGGGCACGGGTTTAATTCCATATTCCGCATTCAGAAACCGCTCAAATTCTTGGAAGACCCTGCTTTCTGTCTTGTTAAGGCTTAAGCATAAAGGCGCCCCTTTGTACCACCAGCTTAGGTCATAAAGTGCAACCTTGCTTGAAAGACCCGGCGTTTCCTTAACTATCTGCATTGTGCTCTTCCATGGAGCCCCGGGTAGAACCCAAGCAACGTAAGAGAGCCTTACTATTCTGTAAGAAGCACCTTCACAGAGAGCGCACAAAGGATTCGCAACAATACATTTGAAGGTGCTTATTTGAAGACGGTTTACCCAGATAAATTTGTGGAATTCATTTTCCGCCTCGATAACGTCCTCGTTCTCGTAAACTTTCCAGCCGTGCAGTTTGCAGTCATCTGCGAATCTGGCGATAAGATCCCAGGCCTTTGGCAAAACCAATTGGCTATTCTTAATGGACACTGTTGTTCGTTCAACTTGGGCATCGGAGATATGAGAATCGGTCATTCTACTGCGGCGCTTTTCTTCCCTTATTCCGATTTCTGCCCTCTCAACCATACTCGGTCACCAACACAATCAATATAGCTAGATATCAATAAATATTCCTTTTTAGAAATACTAAAAGCTAATTAGAAATATTTATCCAAAGAGGCCATTATGCAAGGCAAACCCGGATTACTTTAAATTTCGCGCAGAATATCAACAATCCTTTACCATCCCAAAGTCCAGTGGACAGGGTACATGGGAGTAGTGTGGTACTTTCTCGGAAACTTGTATAAAATGAGAATTGAGAAAAAAGATGGAAAGGTGTGTCCCGTGGGTTTGTATGTTTGTCAGTTTCCTATGGCGATGCGTCAAATTCAGTGTAGAGATACGTTCTTGACAGAGGTATATCGCTGATGCTTCCCAGGTAGTTGTAATTTTCGTCATAAAGGCTTAAAGACAAAATGCGGCTTGGGTTAAGACTTCGACCGTAGATAGGTGTGCCGTCAAGTTGAAGGTAGACAAACTGTATTCCTGTGTCAAGGGATGCGGCGCTACTGCCCCACGCCCCAATGAAGTCGCCCTCTTCGTCGAGTAGTCCATCTGCTTCCAAAATGTAGGTTCCAGCTTCAGAAACCTCAACCCGCACTCCAATTTCCAGATAATCAAATGCTCCATCAAGGTCAGTATCGACTCCTTGATCGGTTATTGTGCCTGTCAAATAGGCTCCAGGAGCGTCGAATTCAGTGTAGGAATATTCCGTAGATAATGGAACGTCGTATGCGAAGTCAAGAGTGTTGAAATATTCGTCCCATAGGTTGATCTGGGCAACAAACGAAGCGTTGATTCCTGAAGCGTGAATAGTAGGTCCATTAAGGGTGAGAACCACTATTTGTGTCCCAGCGTCAAGGTATGAGGATTCGCTGTCCCTGACGTTGACGTAGTTGTAGTATATGTCGCGAAGTTGCGATGCGTCAACGATGTAGTTCCCTGCTTGCAAAACGTTAACTTCAACGCCTATCTCCAGATAATCGAAGGCCCCATCGCTATCCGTGTCAACTCCACCGTCATAGATAGTGCCGGTAAGACTTGCAGGGGGAAGATCGAATTCGGTGTAGGAATATACCCGTGACAAGGGGGCATCAAACAGATAACCAAGCCAATTGTAGTATTCATCGTAAAGGTCGATCAACATAACGCTGGCGGGGTCAAAGCCTGAAGCATAGATGGTGGGTCCATATAAGGAAACGTAGACAACATGAACACCCACGTCAAGGTACGTGAAATTTTCATTCCAGACTTGTATTGTATTGCGTGTTGAGTCAAAAAGTCCATTTACCCTCACCTGAAACATTCCTGAGGAAGTGACACTAACCTCCACCCCAACCTCCAAGAAATCGAAGGTTCCATCGCCATCCGTATCAACTCCCCTATCAGAGATTACACCGGTCAGGAATGCGGACGGCCTTTCGAATTCTTCGAAGGAATATTCTCTTGACAGTGGGATTTGATTCATTGATCCCAGCCGTTTGAAATATTCGTCGTACAGGTTGATGGAGGAAACCATTGAAGGATTAGATCCAGAGACGTAAATTGTTGGACCATCTAGCAGAACGTCAACGAAGTGGGTCCCTCGGTCTAAGTATAGAGAATTGGTGCCGTAGACGTTGATCAGGTTGTAGGAAGAGTCCAGCAGATCGAAGACTTCCACGGTGTAGAAACCAGTAGTTCGAACACGAACCTCTACTGAAACAACCAAGTATTCATACAGCTCGTTTTCGTTAGCGTCCAAGCCGTAATCGGCAATGGTTCCAGTCAGGAGTGCTGATACGCGCCCTTGAGGCTGTGGCGGTGGTGATAGCTTTTCCATCAGTACTTGCGGAACAAAGTCTACGTACTTGACAATGAGGTGGTTCTTGGTTGTGCCCAGTTCACCGTAGAATTTCATGAGGACATGCGTGTTCATTAATCCGTCCTTTGGCATTGGCATGTATGGAGGAAGCCACGGAAACTCGAGCGGGGTCGGCACGACTTCAATCGTTCCAACGTAACTGCTACTAGAGTATAAAATCTGGATATGACTATCGTCCCAAAAGAGTTTATCATGCTCAAAAGAACTACTTACAACCCGTAACTCACCGTTAACCGGAATCAATTGACCGGAACCAACTGGCCATTCTATGTAGTCCGTTGGCTCAACGATCCATGTCATTATGCCGGTTATGTGGGATACAAAGTGTACTGTAGTTCCATCCATGGTATATGAGCCGACTACAGTGTCCACAATCTTCATGTCAGGCTTTTTGGCTAAGGCTGGAGTTGCCCCGAGAGATAAGACCAGCAGCACTATCGTCAACACAGTCATTGAAGCGATTCTAGAAGGAAAAAGTCGCATTTTTCGTTCTAACCTTTCAACCATATTTCTTCGCCGAACAATCAATATAGATAGTTCTTAATAAATATTACTTTAAGGCAATACTAAACGCTAAATGGAAATATTTATAAGCATTTAATAATATTTTACCCGTCTCAGGTAAAGGAGACGAAGCAAAAAAGCGAGTGTGGAAAAATGGCTGAAAAAATTAAGGGGATATTCAAGACAACTGTGTTCGTAATAGTGGCTTCAGTGGTACTCATAATTCTTGGGCTAATATACGCTGACAAGACTTGCTTCTCCCCTTTTTTGTGACTTAGAGCTGAGGTTTTTCCAAAACCATAAAAAGTAGAAGACCCCTCAAGAATCGTTAGCGGAGATTAGAGAGCCTTGTCTCAAGAAAATGTTTGGCACGCTCTAAACGTTGAAGAAATACTCAAGAAGCTCGAGACAAGCGAAAGAGGATTGACAAAGACTGAAGCAGAGAAGAGACTTAGCGAATACGGCGCGAACGAGTTAAAAAAGCGAAAAAGGATATCTCCGCTACAGATTTTTTTGGCTCAATTTAAGAACATTTTCGTGATTATGCTGTCAGCCGCTATCATAATTTCTGTTATAATTGGTTGGTATGAAGCGAAAGCTACTGAAGCACGCTTAGCAATCGAAACTTTTGTGGATGCAATCGCAATAGGAATGATTGT
>DATBWI010000002.1:0-9246 GCA_036514855.1 Bathyarchaeia archaeon
AGAATGGAAAGTCGGCTTAAACATAGACAGATACATTCGCTACGGATATTTGACTCAAGACGAGAATGGACAACTTTACATAGACTGGAGAACGCGGGCAGAAGTAGATCAAAACGCACTGATAGATATGCTATTGAAAACTGAAACCTAACCATCTAAACGGCAAATCAAGTAGTTGGTTGCAGAGCAACGTTCGAGCTGCTTTTTATGTTTTTCTTCATGTGAGGTATGTGCTCTGCCAATACTGAAAGCGTTAACGGTCTCAAGTTAGTTTTGTCGCTTAGGCTCACTAAAAAACTGTCAACGTAGGCTATATTGTAATCTGCTAGTCGCCTCATGTGCTTAACGTAATTCAGAAAAGTCGTATAGCTCTCGTGGTAAGATACAATTATCCTGTCCGAGCCCAATCCTGCCCCATTCAGAACCATTATGGTTGAGCTTCCGCTTTTCTTCTCCAACTCCAAAGCCTTTTCTATTAATTTTTTATGTTCCTCCTCGGGAATCTGTTTTTCGTGCCTAAGAAAAGTAAAAGCCAATATCTCATATCCCAACTTATCAAAGTCAGGCACAATCGTATACTCTCTAATAATTCCCTGCTGTCTAAGCTTCTGCATCATTCTTGTTACAGTCGGTTGAGACACTCCAACGGTTTTGGCCAACTCTCGGTCGCTTCTTCGGGAATTCTTTGCAAGCTCGGAAATAAGCTTGTACTCAACCTCTTTCATTTTTGCTCCTCTAACACCTAGATACCCAATTTGATTTAAGAGCATTTCCAATTTGATATTACTTTTGAAGTTTAATTCATATCACCAGAAGCCGGAAGCGTCATTGCAGACGATGCGATTGTGGAGAAGATACTTGGTATCTCTAGTTCCCAAACCTAGGCGATAGCGTTCAGCTTCAAAAAGCCGCAAAATTCTCCCGATTAGGAAACGATGCATGCATTACTTTCTTATCTTGTGATAAACGAAGGCTATAACGTCAATTATTGCTATTGCAACTAGAGCCAACAGAGGGCTTCCAAGAAACTGATCTGTAAATGATTCGTTAGCTGCCCTTGCAACATTGACTAGAGCAAAGAGCGACAACAGCAAGTTCGAAGCCAAGACTGTTCTAGTTTTCATGCCATGGCCTCTCTGAAGCTATGTTATGCTCACGTTCTGTATTTGGAAGTATCTCTTGGCTAGAAAACGCAAACGTTCAGCATTTCTGCCGTTCTTGCCTATAGCAACTCCCTTGTCTTTGGGACTAACGGCTACGACTGCTATTGTTTTCCCATCCGGCTTCTCAGTCAAGCGAACCTCTTTGACAAACGCTGGTTTCAAAGCGTTCTTGATGAACTGCACAGGATCCTCTGCATACTCGATTATTTCATGCTTTTTGCCTGTCATTCTTTCAAGGGTGTGAATGTTTCTTCCGCCTCTTCCGATAGCAACGCCGACTTGACCCTCGTTAACAACAAAAATCACGCGTCCTTGCTCTTCGTCAATTATACAGTCCTTGGCGCTTGCGCCACTTATGCTCTCAAACAATGCGATATACCGCATTTCTGTGCTCGTGATCTTTATTCCGACGGTCATTCGCTTCCTCCGATGGATTCCTCTTGCTCAACATTTTCTAATAATTTAAGAATTTCAGAGTCGCCCGGCTCTCTTATACTTAACGCTGACACAACGAACGGTTTTCCGCAAGCAGCAGCCAAATCCAAAGACGAGCCCCTATAAGTCACGAATGGAACCTGAGAAAGCTTGCAAGAATTTTCTATGTCATCACGAACCATTTTCGGACAGTTCGCAGCCACGAATATCAGCTTAGCTTTCCCTGTTTTGGCATTCTGAACCGCGGCATTTGCTCCAAAAGTAACCTTGCCGGTTTTGACAGCCGTTGCAATCGCTTTATCTACGTCAATCACTTCTTCTTTTCCCCTCTAGGTTCAAACGTTGACATGTAAAGTTCTACGAGCCCCGTGCCAATAGGAATGGATTGTCCAACTATAACGTTTTCGGTCACACCCGCCAACGGGTCGCTCTCACCCCTAACTGCCGCCTCAACAATGTTTGGAACAGTTATTTCGAAAGCAGCTCTTGCTAAGACGCTTGACTTTCCACCACTTATCCCATGCCTACCTATCTGTTGCACCTCGCCAGTGGATGTCATCATATCCGCAACAAGCATAACGTGGCGAACGTCAACATCCAATCCCTGCTCTTCCAAGACACCCTTAGCCTCATGTGTCAAAGCATTGCGAGCAGCCTCTATTCCAATGGCCTTGGCTATTTCATGCACGTTATTAGTCGTTGTTCTTGAAGTATCTATACCAGAGACTTCCAAAACCCTAGACAGATTCGACCCGTCAGTTCTTATCACCCATTCACCGTGTTCTTCCGTGACTAGCACACGCTTTATGCCAGGCACGCCTTTAACATGGAAAGATGAAACTTTGCCAAGCAGCTTCTTCATAGCGTCAACCTTTTTCGGCTTTATGTGTATGTTGTTGCCCCTTATCTTTATGGTGGCGTTCGGTATCTCCAACCTGTCCTTCAGCTCTTCCAGAGTCACTTCTCTGTCCTCCATCATAGTCTTGTTAAGCTCAACCGCTATTTCCTCACGCATGTGATCTTCATAAACCGTCTGAGCCAAATCCTCCAAGGTCGTGTAGATTATGCTGCGCGCAATTCTTACCGCTGCTTCCCTGCTCTTCCGATGCTCCCCAGCTAAATAAATCGTCATTATCGGCGTGGATGGGATTCTCCTTGCATCAACAATCTCGATCAGCCTCGGCAAACCCAAGGTTACGTTTTGCTCTCTGACTCCTGCATAGTGGAAAGTTCTAAGAGTCATCTGCGTGCCAGGCTCCCCTATCGACTGAGCGGCAACTGTACCAACAGCTTCACCTGGCTCCATCAGCGCACGTTTATAATGCTCAAGAGTCGTGTCAATCGCTTTGTCAACGCCTTTCGTGCTGAGTTTTTCTTTTGTCAGGTTTTGTTTAAGTTCATCAACAAGTATCGGTGTAAGTTGCTCTTCAACTTCCTTCAATCGTTTTTTGATGTGCTCTGCTGTTGCGGGTTTGCCTCTTTCCTTGGCGATTTTTATTTGGTCAGTCAGCCTGCTCACGTTCACGGCTTTTCCATGGTCGCTCTTTGCAGGGTCAACGCCGTCTTCGCCGTATTTGAATTGGATTAGGTCTCCTGCCGAGTTTCTAACTGTCCCATCGTATTCCAAACGTATGTGCTCAAGCGCGTTGATTAATCGTCTTTGCATGTAACCGCTTTGCTGCGTTCTCACGGCTGTGTCAACAAGACCTTCCCTGCCTCCCATAGCGTGGAAGAAGAACTCAATAGTGTCAAGTCCAGTCTGATATGAAGAGTACACGAACCCCCTTGCTCTTGGACTAGGATCGCCAGCCTTGAAGTGTGGCAGAGCGCGACCCAAATAGCCACGCATTATTCTTTTTCCACGGACTGACTGCTGTCCCACACATGCACTGATTTGTCCAATATTCAGACTTGATCCTCTGGCACCGGTCCGCGTCATGACAATACCCGCATTTTCCAGCGTGAAGTCGTCATCAGCTATTTTTCCAGATTCATCCCTTGCATTGGCAAGCTCGTTCATCACATAAATCTCGAAAGACTCTTGAAGCGTTTGACCTGGAAGTCTGGGCAATGTGCCTTTGCGGAGGCTTTCTATGAGGCCTTCTATGTTCTTTTGGATTCTCTCCATCGTCTTCTTTATCCTGTTCTCAGCCTTCGGAGACAAGACAAGCTGATCATACGAGTAAGTGAAGCCGCGCATAGTAATGAAAAGCTTCAACAACCTTGTTATTTTGTTAAGGAACTCGCGTCCAGCTTGGGTTCCGTAATCCTTTATTATTCTGTGCAGCAAGCTTTCAGACTGCTCTGCGCCTATGGAGCGCCTGTCAATCACACCGGATATGAGCTCACCATTTTTAACCACGACATAAGCATCGTGGGGGCAGGCTTCGTCAACGCATTTTGCGCATCCCTGACAAATGTTGGCCTTCAAAACGTAATTCATGTCTTTTGGCAGGAATATGCTGAAAATCTGTTTGCCACTCCATAATTGTTGGGGCTGTTTGACTTTCGGCTCGGGCAATGGTCCTTCATATCCAGCGCCTATCATCAACCTGTTAACTTCGTTTCTCGTAAAATAGCTTGATTTTCTTGTAAACAAGTATGCACCTGTTATGAAGTCTCGAATGGCGCCTATTATCGGACCTCCGAATCTAGGCGAGAGTATCTGATCCTGCACCTGCATCAAAAGCAACGCCTCTGTTCGCGCTTCTTCGCTCTGAGGCACGTGCAAGTTCATTTCGTCCCCATCAAAATCTGCGTTGTACGGAGGACACACACAGAGATGTAAGCGAAAAGTTTTGTACGGTAAGACACGGACATAATGCGCCATTATCGACATACGGTGAAGCGATGGCTGACGATTGAAGATGGCTATGTCCCCATTCTTAAGATGCCTTTCCACAACAAAACCAGGCTCAACAGCCTCAGCAATTTTGGATCTATCAACAACAAATTCAAGCCTTATGCGCTTACCGTCAGGTCTAATAATATAGAGCGCACCAGGATATTTTTCCGATCCATTTACGACGAATTGCCTCATCTCCGCAATGTTCCACTCTGTCACTTTTTCGGGAACAGACAAGCGCATAGCAATTTCAAGAGGGACACCAACCTCGTTTATGTCAAGGTTTGGATCCGGCGAAATTACTGTTCGTGCCGAGAAGTCAACTCTTTTTCCTGAAAGGTTACTTCGGAATCTTCCTTCTTTTCCTTTCAGCCGCTGAGAAAGCGTTTTTAATGCTCTGCCTGAACGATGTCTTGCTGGAGGTATTCCAGAAGCTTCATTGTTGAAGTATGTTGTCACGTGATACTGAAGAAGCTCTGACAAGTCTTGAATTATAAGCGTTGGCGCTCCAGCATCCATGTTCTCCCTGAGCCTTTGGTTAATCCGGATTATGTCAACCAGTTTGTGAGTTAAATCGTCCTCTGAACGGATGCCTGATTCCAAAGTAATCGACGGACGAACATACACCGGCGGAACTGGCAGAACCTGCAGAACCATCCATTCCGGCCTTGCAGCTCGAGGATTAAACCCCAACAGTTCAAGGTCTTCGTCTTGAATACGCTCAAGTCTTTCTCGAACCATGCTTGGCGTTAACGGTTCTGAACCGCTTTCAGGAATTTGCTCGCTGAACTTTGTTGGCTTTTCAAAGATAATCTTAAACTGAACCGCGCCGCAGTGTGGACACTGTTTTGTCTTTGTTTCCTGCAAAATCGCCTTGTAAACCTCATCCGGAACCGTGCCCAAAAGGTCATGAAGCCTGTCAAGTCGCGTCCGAACTTTTTTAGCTGTTTCATCCGGAAGCAGAATGCGCCCACAGTTTCTGCAAGTCGCTCTCAAAAGATCATACGTTATCTTTGCAAACTCGATGTGAATTATTGGAACCGCAAGCTCAATGTGTCCAAAATGTCCTGGACATCTAATAGCAGTGTTGCCGCACGTTTTGCATCTTTGCCTAGGTTCAAGTGTTCCAAGTCTGCCATCCATCAATCCCGCAGTTATCGGCGCTCCATCTTCATCATAAGTGTCTGGAGTTTGAATCTCCACCACAGAAAGTTTACGCACATCTTGCGGAGAGATTAGACCAAAATAGATTTCGGCAACAACCTTATGGATTATTTCTTCTGTAGTCATTTTACGCTTTCTCCTTAAGTTTCAGTTTAGGAGTCACACAAAGGCTCATAAGTTCCTGTATGAGGAGCTTAAAAGCATAGGAAACTATCACAGGCGAAATCCTAGCCTTATCATCGCAGAGCTTACACGCGTACTTTCTCTGTTTCATGTCATAATATGCTATTTGACCACAATTCTCACAGATGTAAAGCGTATACTTGTCTGATTCTTCAAGCAGTCTGTCGCGAAGAAGCATCGCGGCGCCGTGGCCTATGAGACAGTCGCGTTCCATTTCCCCGAATCTTAAACCTCCTCCTCTGGCTCTTCCTTCAGTGGGCTGCCTAGTCAGCATCTGCACTTGCCCTCTTGCCCTAGCATGTATCTTGTCAGCAACCATATGGTGAAGTTTCTGATAGTACACGACTCCGACAAAGACGTCGGCAACAAACTTTTCGCCAGTAACACCATTGTAGAAGACTTCGGCTCCAGTGTTGCTGAATCCTAGTCTAACGAGTTCTCTTCTGACTTCGTCAGGCGTCTCATTGGCGAAAGGTGTTCCATCAACTGGTTTACCTCTGGCGGCTGCCACTTTTCCCGCTAATGACTCAATAAACTGTCCGATAGTCATTCTTGAAGGAATTGCGTGAGGATTTATTATTATGTCAGGAACTATGCCGTCTTCCGTGAAAGGTATGTCTTCCTGTGGAACAATCAATCCTATGACTCCTTTCTGTCCATGGCGGGATGCGAATTTATCCCCTAACTCGGGAATGCGCTGATCGCGAACTCTTACTTTTACAAGCTTGCTTCCCTCACCTGACGCAGTCACAAAAATGGCGTCAACAGTCCCAGTTTCCGAGGGACGCATATCCACCGAAGTATCTCGCATAGACGGTCCCTTGACCTCAAACTCCTTGTATTCCTCAAGAAATCTCGGCGGGCTTATCCTGCCAATAAGAACGTCTCCGCCTACAACCGCAGATTCTAAGCCTATCACTCCGTCAGGCTCAAGCAGACGATAGTATTGTTCTCCTCTGAAACCTCGGGTTCCAGGCTCAGGCATGGTGAACTTGTCTTTCAATCCACCCATGTACTGGCGGCATTCAGCCTCGTATATTCTGAAGAAACTTGAGCGCGCCAAACCTCTCTCTATTGACGCCTTGTTGAAGACCAACGCGTCTTCCATGTTGTAGCCCTCAAACGAAAGCACAGCGACTACGCAGTTTTGTCCTGATGGGCGCAGTTTGTAACCCATTATATTCATTAATTCAGTATCCACCAGAGGCGCTTGCGGGTAATGGGAAATGTGCGATCTTGAATCCACACGTTGCTGGAAGTTGGTCGAATAGATTCCCAGAGCTTGTTTCGCCATCGCAGCCTGGTAGGAATTTCGTGGTGACTGATTATGTTCTGGATAGGGAATTGTCGATGCGCAGATTCCGAGGATAGTATATGTTGCAATTTCCACATGTGAATGGTCACGCGTCAATTCTGCCATGCTAGTGGCAACGTAGGCGTTTTCCTCTTCTTCTGCGTCCAAATACTCCATTACACCATTCTTCACAAGGTCTTCCCACGCCCATTCTCCAGAAGCTATTCTTTCGACATGCTCTTGTTGGAGTTTGGGGATGCCGTTTTCAACGATTATGAGTGGACGCCTGACTCTTCCTTCGTCACAGTTAACGTGAATCTCTTCTCTTTCTCCCTGATCTTTCGAAAAATAGGTTATGTTGACTTCGGTTGAGATTTCTCCTGTTCTTCTTCTCTGCCTAAATTCTTCCCTCATCTGCCCGGGAGAACTGCAGTATCCAATTATGTTCCCATCAACAAAGACCTTTGCTCCAGAAAGCTTTACAGTGTCGTTTGCTTCGTACACGGAAACAACGCCCATGTTGAAGAGAATCTGTTTAACTTTCTCAGGATTCACGCCAACCGAAATGCATGCTGATAAGGCAAGGTTCTTTACCAATCCGCAGTTTGAACCTTCAGGAGTTTCATTCGGGCATAAACGTCCCCAATGAGTCGGATGTAAATCTCTTGCCTCAAAGTTTGGTTGGCTTCTGCTCAAAGGCGACTGAAGCCTGCGCAAGTGGCTGAGGGTGGAAATGTGGTTCGTTCTGTCGAGAAGCTGAGTTATGCCAACTCTTCCCCTTCCCCAATTTCCAGTAGCAATCGAATGTTGAAATCTTTCGCTTATGATTCCCGGCCGCACTGCGGCAGAAACAGTTATGATTGGACCTTTAACGCCTATGCGTTCAAGCTGATATTTTATGTCTCTGCAGAGGTTTCTGAAGGCAACTCTGAAAAGATCAGCAAGCAGTGGGCCTGCAAGCCTTAAACGTTTGTTTTTGAAATGGTCTTTATCGTCAGGAGATCTTCGTTCACGCTTGAGCTCCAGCACTCTGCAAGCCATTTCGCTTAGGAACAGCGCCTTGTCCTTTCTGTTTTGAGTTGTTCTACCTATGTGCGGCAGAAAATTTTTGTCAATCGCGGTTTCAGCTTTCTGAATGCGGTATTCTTCAACTTGACCGTGGGCAACACGATTTCCAATAAAAAGAATTGCATCCTTCGCCGTGTCAACGCCTATGGCTTTTTCAAACGACGGATCAAGCTCGGCTTGGATTTCTTTCACCAAAGAAACGGCTTCAGCTATTTCCTTGTCTTGCTCCAACCCAAGCGCGCGCATCAATACGACGAACGGGATTTCCGTGGGCACGCCTGGCACTGAAACGTATATGGCGCCGTCTGACTTTATTTTCAGTTCTATCCTTGCCCTGAAACCTACTGTTGTGGAGAAGATTTTTGATTGGTAAACTGGTGTTGCGCCTTTATCGTCTATGTCAACTATTATGCGGTTCGGAGCCAAGTCTTCCATGGCGACTATTACGCGTTCTGAACCGTTCACAACAAAATAGCCGCCTGGATCGTCTGGGTCTTCTCCGCAGGCTATGAGTTCTTCTCTCGAAAGCTGCGACAAAAAGCAAAGTTTCGACTTCAACATAATGGGGATGTTTCCGACGAAGACAAGCTCCGTGTCCTGCTCCCTGCCGTCTATGACCGGTGTCATTTCAAGCGCTATAGGCGCCGCATAGGTTAGGTTTCGCAATCTTGCTTCCATGGGATAAAACTCGTGTTTTGTGCCGTCAACTTCTGTCGTGTATGGACCAGTTATCCTAGTTTGCGGGTCTATTATCCAAATTTGACCAAGCTTAACCTTGTAGGGGCTTTCGGGAACTTCTATTGCGATTTCAGCGACTTCGTCTATGACTTCTTGCAAGCCGTGATCTATGAACTCGTTAAAAGAGTCTAAGTGCTGTCGTACTAGGCCTTTGTCTTTGAAAAAGGCGTTCAGTAATAGATGGGTATCTTCTTTTGAAATTTCACTCAATTTTTCTAAACCCCCGCATTTTCATACTTAAACTTACATTGATGGAATCGTGTGATGCGGGTTTTCTCAAACTTTTAATTTCCTCCGATTGTTGGGTCATCCAACCGAAAAATGGTCTCCAATATTTTAAAGAGCTAAAACACGTA
>DATBWI010000003.1:0-12289 GCA_036514855.1 Bathyarchaeia archaeon
ATCCTGCAGGTGTTTCGTGAAAATCCATGGCACAAGATGCCCAATGTGAACTCCGCCTGAAGGGCCTCTCCCAGTGTATAGCACGAATTTTGTTCCTTTCTCGTAAAGGTCAAGCACAGTGTCCAAGTCGCGGTGAGAAAAGAAGAGTTTCCTTTGCAATTGGAGATGAAGCTTGCCCGTGTACTTTGCTATTTTTTGCAGTAACTCGTCTGTTAATGGTTGGGTGCCGAACTCGCGGATTAGGCGTTCGTAATCAACCTTGCCCCTGACTTCCCATGGAGTGACGACCATTTCGTTTTTGTCTTCGTTAACCAAGAGGATGCCGCCTATGCGCTTAGCTTCTTATACAAGTCAAGGAAAACGTATTAAATCTTTATGTGAAAACGCACATGCCCTTAAGCCTTTTCTGGGCGAAAACTCATGCATAGTTTTAATAAAACCATCACGACTAGATACACCAAAACCAGTGCATATTCACTAACAGAGGAAGAGTTCATGGTTGAGCTTAGAGATCACGAGCGTAAGACGCTTTTAGCCATAGAAATGTTAGGTGGAAAAGCTTCAGCGGAAGGGCTGACTAGTAAAAGCGGGTTGCCCCATGCGGCGGTGATGCGTGCTGCTTTGACTTTGCAGGAGAAAAAGCTTGTAAAAGTTGAGGAGACGAGGCAAACCGTTGCGACTCTCAGCAGTGAGGGAAAACTCTACGCCAAAGAACAGTTGCCTGAACGCAGAATTCTGGAGGTTCTTCGCAAAAAAGGCGGAGAAACATCAATCTCGAACATTACAAAGGAAGTTGATATTCCTTCGGGCGCCGTATCCCTAGCGTTAGGCTGGCTTGTGCAAAAGAAGTGGGCCGCCATAAATAAACAGAAACAAACCGTTACTCTCACCAAACAAGCGCAAACCCAGAAACCGCCAAAGGGAAGCGATGAAGAGCTGCTGGAGCTTTTGGCAGAAAAAAGCGCTTTGGTCACTGAAGAACTTGATGAAAACCTTCAGCAAGCCGTCGCCACATTGAAACGACGCAGACTCATTGCGATTAAGGAGAGGCGCACGTATGAACTTGAGCTTACGAGAGAAGCCCTGAAACTGATAGAAAAAGGATTGGAAGCAGAAAAAGAGGTTACTCAACTTACGCCAGAACTTATCCTGACGAAAAAATGGCGCGAAACAAAACTTAGAAAATTCGACGTTACCGCGCCCGGACCCGCAATATATCCGGGCAAAATTCACCCATTACAGCAGATTATCCAGCGTGCTCGTGAAGTTTTCTTGGAAATGGGATTCACGGAGATTCGCGGGCCACTGGTTGAAACTGCCTTCTGGAATTTTGATGCTTTATTCCAGCCTCAAGATCACCCAGCCCGAGAGATGATGGACACGTTTTATTTGGCAAGCCCTAAAGCTGGAAAACTGCCATCCAAAACCACGGTAAACGCTGTTAAAAAAGTGCATGAAGACGGTTGGACGACTGGCTCTAAGGGTTGGGGCTACAAGTGGAGCAGTGAGGAGGCGAAGAGGCTTGTGTTGCGGACGCACACGACTGCTGAGACCGTGAAGTATCTTTCTCGGCATAGGAAGCCGCCGATAAAAGTGTTTTCGGTTGACAGGGTTTACAGGAACGAGCAGCTCACGTACAAGCACACTGCCGAGTTCCATCAGATCGAAGGCATCGTCGTGGACAAAGGCGTTACGCTTAGAGATTTGATGGGAACCTTGAAAACCTTCTACACGAAATTTGGGTTGAAGAAAGTCGTGTTCTGGCCATGTTATTTTCCCTACACGGAGCCTTCAGCGCAAGCGATGGTTTATCATCCTAAACTGAAGCGTTGGATGGAATTGTGCGGTATGGGGTTGTTCAGGCCGGAAGTGTTGGCGCCTATGGGTATTGATTGTCCGGTTTTGGCTTGGGGCGGAGGCTTGGAGCGTTTGGCTATGATTGATTTGGGGTTGGATGATATTAGAACTCTTTATGGCAACCGCTTGGATTGGATAAGGAGGACGCCAGTATGCCAGTGATAACGCTTTACACTGAGAGGTTTTCTCGGTTCATGGGCAAAAAAACTACTGTTGAAGACATGACTAAATGGTTGCCATGGCTTGGCTTTGACTTGGAGGAAATCGGCGAAGATCACGTCAAAGCTGAGTACAATCCAAACCGTATCGACTTTTGCAGTTATGCGGGCGTTGCGAGGGCTTTGAAAGGCTTTTTGGGGCAGGAGTTGGGTGTGCCTAAATACTCTGCTAAAGAGCCGAAGACGACGCTTATCATAGATAAAGCGGTTGAGAATATTAGGCCTTTTATGCTTGCGGGTGTGGTGCGCGGCTTAAGGCTTGATGAGGATTCTGTTGTTGAATTGATGGATATGCAGGAAGACTTGCATTGGGGTGTTGGGAGAGACAGGAAAAAAGCGTCAATAGGCATCCACAACTTGGACGTTGTTAAATCTCCGTTCACTTTCACTGCCGTAGAGCCTTCAAGTGTGAAGTTTGTTCCTTTGGCTAAAACTGAAGAGATGACGTTGAAAGAGATTTTGGAGAAGCATGAGAAAGGCGCTGATTATCGACATCTTGTGGACTGGGCACCCAAATATCCATTACTGATTGATCAGAGTGGCGCTGTGCTTTCGATGCCGCCAATCATAAACGGTGAACTGACGCGCGTCGATATGAATACTAGAAACTTGTTTTTGGATATTACTGGCATCAGCTACGACGCTGTTGAAAAAGGCTTGAAGGTGTTGGCTACGGCTTTGGCGGACATGGGTGGCACACTGGAGAAAGTCCAAGTGAAGTATCCAGACCACACGGTGGTTTCGCCCGATCTCGAGCCGGAGAAAATGAAGCTAAGCGTGGATTACGCCAACAAACTGCTCGGCTTGAATGTTTCTGACGCTGAAGCCATCAAGTGCCTGCGCAAATGCAGACTAGATGCAAGGAAGGTGGACAAGGGCGTCTTGGAAGTTTTGATTCCCGCTTACAGGATCGATGTGTTGCACGAAGCGGACCTGGTTGAAGAAGTCGCTATAGGCTATGGCTATTATAAACTGAAGCCCACAATCCCTGCTGCCGCAACAGTTGGAGAACAACACCCAGCCCATAGGCTTGCGAATACTGCTCGGCAGATTATGGTAGGCTTAGGATTCGCTGAAGTTATGAATTTCACGCTTACGAACGAGCGCCTTCATTATGAGTTTATGCGTATGAAAGAGGAGAACCCTGTTAGACTTGCAAATCCTGTTTCCATAGAATACACCATAATGCGCCAGACTCTGCTCCCGGGACTGATGAAGAATCTGAGTGATAACAAGAGTGAAAGCTTCCCGCAAAGACTTTTCGAGGTCTCAGACGTTACTCAGATTAACACTAGGCTAGAGTCAATGTGTGAGAGGCGACTTCATTTAGCCGCTGTTTCATCACACTCGACAGCCAATTTCACCGAAATAAAGTCTAATGTGGAAGCCTTTCTTGCTAACGTGAGCTTAGGTAAATGGCAGATTAAGCCAACCAAGCATCCAAGCTTTCTAGAGGGAAGAACAGCCTCAATTTACGTGAAAGGCAAGTGTCTAGGAGTCCTAGGCGAGATACACCCAGAAGTCTTAAACAACTTTGAACTAGAAAACCCCACAGTCGCATTCGAAATAGACCTAGAATCACTGATCAAATAGAATCTTGATAGCCTATATTTTAATGCGATGATATGTTGTAGCAAATAGAGGATTTCTCCGTAAGCGATATTTAGAAGATGCAACTATTTGTTGTCTGGAGAATGGAGTTGTTGAAGGGTACGGTTTCTAAGGTAACACTAGTCTTGATGCTGATTGGAATGTTTTCAGTTCCAAATGAACTGCCGATTAAAAACACTTTACCTAAACCTAACCCAGCTATCACATATTCAACATCTGCTTATGAAAATGTTACAACACATGAAGGAGACTTGATCATAAATGGAACACAGACATGCGTCATTGAGAACTGTACGTATATTCAAACAGGCAACATCTATGTAAACGATTATGCGAAACTGATAGTTCGCAACGTAGTCTTTGACATGATCCAAATGATCCATCCCATCAGTAGATGCCTCACAGTTGACGATTGGGCTACTTTAGAGATAACGAGTTCACTGGTGCATAATTGCTGGATTGGGGCCTTTGGTTATTCGAAAGTCAGTATCAACAACACTTCTCTCGAATGGCTCCACGGAGACGGAAGATCCAGCATCAGCATTAACAACTGTGGCAGTGCTAGCGGACTGTATCTTACGGGGGACTCAAAAACACGTGTCTCTAACTCGAACTTCCAGTCGATTGCACTCTGTTTTGAGAGAAAACAAATCTGCAGTTTGGACGGACTCAAACCTGGTTATTTTGGCTTCTGGAATTTGCATCAGAACCAGACCACAGAAAATGTTGGTTATGACCTAGGATTGGTAAACACATGGGTGTACTGTTGGACGTTGGAATTGGACTCTGACGTCATGGGTGTCGTATCCAACTCTTCAATAGGAGAAGTGCGGATCAGGTACTATGGGACGACTGTCAAAGTGAATGGATTAAGGCCTAGCTTTTACAAAACCTCGAGCATCAATAATATTACTCTAGAAGCTACTAACGTAGCCCATTGGACCCTCCATTCGCACGGTTCATCGATTGAACTGAGTGACGTAGAAGTAGGTATTTGTGCCTTTTGGAATTCCAACATTTCAATCTTACACTCGAACGTTCATTTTTGGACTGGCGATTTCTCTGGAGTATTATATTTCAATCAATCCACTGTTCTCCTAGGTCTGATTCTCAGATCAAGGTTTTACATGTATGGCAATGTTACCCAAATCAAATATAACGGCGAGTGGGTCCAATCATACGTTACAAGAAACTACAATGTGATTGTGAGAGATGCTTATGGGCAGCTTGTGTCAAATGCAAATTTAACCCTTGAATTAAAGGATGGCATTCCAGTTTGGAATGGCTCAACAGATCTTCAAGGTAAAGCCGACTTTAACATTACGTTTAACGATAATACCTACCAAGATTTTTGGACTTTAACAGCAACCATGAATGGGATAAACCTTTCAAAGCCTGTAGAATTTCTTACGGATACGCCTCTTGAAATTATGTTGGATAACATGCCTCCAACCGCTCAAATAACTCAACTAGCCAATGGTTCAGTGGTTTACGGCACTATACAGGTCAAGGCTGCAGCCAGCGACAATATTCAACTTAAAAGAATGACCCTGCATGTTGATGAGTTTTTGTTGTCAAATGTCTCTTTAGGTTGGGTATCATATACGCACTCAGCTTCATTAAACACCAGAACTCTGGTAAACGGTACCCACAACATAACAGCAACCGTTTATGACGCGTCTGGAAATGTTGACAGTTCTTCAATACTCATTAACGTTCAAAACCTTCTAGGAGACTTGAATGGCGACGGCGAAGTTGACATTATGGATATTTCAATTGTAGCTAAAGCTTTCAATTCTGAACCTGAACATCCGGACTGGGATGCAATAGCAGACGTGAACAATGATGAAGTCATAGACATACTAGACATAAGCATGGTGGCATTAGAATTCGGAAA
The DNA here is from genome assembly GCA_036514855.1 of Bathyarchaeia archaeon. Classification (GTDB taxonomy): domain Archaea; phylum Thermoproteota; class Bathyarchaeia; order Bathyarchaeales; family Bathycorpusculaceae; genus DATBWI01. The sequence goes on from DATBWI010000003.1 coordinate 5,584, forward strand.
AACAGTATAATCAACAGAAAATAGGCTTCCGTCTTTTACTCTATGATTCGGGAGCGTAGGCTTGATAGTGATGACGGCCTTTTTCCATGTCAAACTCGCCTTCCCAAACGGCGAGAAGTGTATTCAGCCACTTGTAGCGCTGGTCTGCCGTGTCGAAGTGCACCGATGCAGATGTGATCCACCTGTTCACGTTTGACTTGTCTGGCTGGATGAAGAAACCTCTGCTATCAAAGCATATTTTTGCAGTATCATCTGTTTCTATTTCGCCTAGTAGGCTGGATCGGCATAGGGTTTCTTCTCGCTCTTCAAAGATATCCCAACTGACAGTGCCGCTGATTTTTGGACCTTTGATCTTGCCTTCTCCGCTGCCGATATATTCGCCTGCTCGGGCTTTGCGGGAAGTGAGGGGAGGCATTTTCCACTTGAAGATAAGCTCTATATCGAACAAGTGTTTGAGAATCGCTTTGTGTGAATGGGTTGTTTTGGTTGCTTTCTTCGGCATATGGACACCGCTATGACGATGCAGGAAAGGCAGATATAGAGTTTATGCCATCCGAGAAAAGCGCAATGCCCATTGAGTTTTCTATTATCCTATAATATCATTAGTTCCAGCGGCGTCAGCTTCCCGCTCACGGGATCAACCTGCAACCCTAACAACTCTAAGGTTGTCACACCTAAAAGAATGGGCGTACGCTCATCTGCGATAGCCACGAGAGAAGTTACGCCTTCACCATCTATCGTCAAGTAGGCTTCAGAAATCGGAAACTCTACCACGTTCGCGTTAGCCATCTTGAATTTTCTTCTGCCTGACTCCTTAAGCTTCAGCTTCTCGGCAACGCTTTTCGGAATAACAGTGTAAATCGCACCTGTATCAACAATGAACTCTAGCTCTGTCTTCAAATCATGATCCAACGGGTTAGCAATAATGCCACGAACTCGCACATATCCCATAAACAACCACACGTCAATTAATGGAGGAATCAAGCATAAAAGCTTTAACCGCGCCCAGTCGTCTTGGAGCAGTCATTATACCAAGAGTTGAATCTATTTATAAGGGGGGCTAGGCTACTTCGCACACCAGTTCCGCCACAATATGTGAACTATAAGACAGTAATCTTTAACTTTTCAGAAACCTCAACATTGTTGGCGATGACAAAGAACGAGCTTCGACAATCCCACCGACAACGCCATGCAGACGGACCCAACAGAAGACAATAAGCATAAAGCTTCCTGATGACGGCGGGTTTACCCAAACATGGGACACGGTGGGCGCGGGCAAACAATCCCACACCGGAGAGAGCTTAACATAGAGGAGCGCAACGCCCCACAATGAAGTTAAGTGTAGGTCGATTGGGAGACAAACGCCCGCGAAAAACAACTTTTAAGTCTCACCTCACCATAGAAGACAAGACTTAACGGCGGTAGAACAAAGCTTGGACATAGAAACAAAAATAGACCTAATCAAAAAACCCCCAACAGAAGAAATCCTCACAGAAGAAGAACTAAAACAGCTATTACAAACAAACGAGCATCCCGGGCACTATCAAGGCTTCGAAATCTCCGGACTACTCCACTTGGGAAATCTTGCTGTTTCCGGCTTCAAAATAAACGACTTTCTAAAGGCGGGAATAAGATGCCAAGCCTTCCTCGCAGACTGGCACAGCTTCATAAACGACAAATTCAGCGGCGACTGGGACAAAATATTAGCAGCATCCAAATACTATGCAGAAGCGTTCAAATTCTTCTGCCCAGGAGTAAAAATCGTTGTCGGCTCCGAATTGTACCACAACAACAATGGCTACTGGAGAAACCTACTGCGGTTTTCTAAGCACATGACTCTAAGCAGAGCGCTCAGGTGCATGACGATAATGGGGAGAACTGAAAACGAAAAGCTAGACCTTTCCCAATACTTTTACGCGCCAATGCAAGCAGTAGACGTAAAAATGATAGGCGCAGACATACCACACGGCGCCATGGACCAAAGAAAAGCGCATATCCTAGCCAGAGAAATCTTTCCAAAAATGGGCTGGACAAAACCCGTCGCAGTTCACCATCACATACTAATGGGCATTGCAGAGCCAGTCAAGCTCAAGTCAAAAGACAAGCTGGAACAGATTGTCATGAGCAAAATGAGCAAGTCCAAACCATGGACTGCAATATTCATACACGACACACGAGAAAAGATTAAGGAGAAACTGCAAAGAGCGTGGTGCCCTGAAAAGCTGGTTGAAATGAATCCAGTGTTGGAAATGGCTGAACACGTTGTGTTTCACGAGAATAAAACGTTCAAAATAGAGCGCCCAGCAAAGTTCGGTGGACCAGTTGAGTTTGAAAGTTATCAAGTACTCGCAAAAGCTTATGCAAGCGGCAGTTTGCATCCTCAAGATCTCAAGAACGGCGTGGCGGAAGAAGTCTCCAAAATCCTTGATCCCATCCGAAAATACTTTGAAAACAACAAGCAAGCACGGGATTATCTTGAAGTAGTGGAGAGCGCTCAAGTAACAAGGTAAAAAAGCTTGTCAACACGGCTGAGAGACAAAGAGGAAAAAATCCTCCACATCCTAGAATATTTAGCTGAAGAATCATCGAGTGGAACACCCATAATTGTAGAAGGCAAAAAAGACATAGAAACCCTGAGAACATTGGGCATAGAAGGAAAGATAATATCCGCAAAAACCAGCGGCAAGTCCTTGCTAGACGTCATTTCCGAGATAGAAGAATGCAATGCACAAAGGGTCATCCTCCTCTTGGATTTTGACAGACGGGGAAGGGAATGGACAAGACGCATAAGAGAGCACTTAGAAGCAGCAGGAACAAAAATCGACACTACATTTTGGCGTGAACTTTCTGCGATGGTAGGAAAAGAGGTCAAAGACGTTGAAGGTTTAGCTGCTTACATGGAAACCTTAAAGAGGAAGACTCGTAATTCATAAAATTAATATAGACTGACGGTTAATAGTCTCGTGTTTGATAGCACAATTCGCTCATCACGCGATTAAAGCTTAAACCGTAACTAATCACATCGGAGGTACGCACTTACGGGTTCATCCCAAACGTTTACCATAAAGTATGTTATACACGCGAAATTCGAAATAGAAGGAGTAGTAGAAAGGCCAGACGTTATCGGAGCAGTTTTCGGGCAAACTGAAGGTCTTTTCGGGCCAGAACTCGACTTGCGAGAACTGCAAAAGTCTGGAAGAATTGGAAGAATAGAAATCGAGTTACATTCAAAGCAAGACAGAACAACAGGCAGCATAACCATACCTACAAGCCTAGACAGGGTTTCCACAGCGTTGATTGCCGCAAGCATAGAAAGCATAAATAGAGTTGGACCATGCGCTTCTAGAGTGTTGCTTGAAAAAATCGAGGATGTCCGAGAAGCTCGGAGAAAGGTCATAATTGACAGAGCCAAAGAGATACTGCACAAGTGGACAATTGAAGCCATGCCTTCCGTAGACGAAGTCTTCAAAGAAGTTGCAGAAACCTTGAAAATCGCAAAGGTAGAGAAATATGGTTCTGAGGAGTTATCTGCTGGACCTGAAGTTGACAGTGCAAAAGAAATATTCGTTGTTGAAGGAAGGGCTGATGTAATAAACTTGATGCGATGCGGAATGCTTAACGTAATCGCACTTGAAGGGGCAAAGGTTCCTGAGGCAATTAAGAAGCTTTGCAAAGAAAAAGAGGCAACGGCTTTTCTTGACGGAGACAGAGGCGGAGACCTCATCCTGAAAGAACTTCTTCAAGTAACAGACGTGAAATATATTGCCAGAGCTCCGCGCGGCAAAGAAGTTGAGGAATTGAACTGCAAGGAAATATTCGATGGTTTGGAAGCCAAAGTTCCAATCGGCGAAGTGTTCAGACCGAAGAAAGAGAAGCCAAAAACAGAAGTTCCAAAAGAAGTTACTGAAATGATCAAGGGGCTTGAAGGCACGTTGGAAGCTGTTCTTCTAAACGAGAAGTTGGAACAGATAGAACGTTTGCCAGTAAGCCAATTAGCCGAGAAGCTTCAGCAAATGGAAGGCGTGGACACCGTTATCTTTGATGGAATCATAACGCAGAGAATCGTTGACTTAGCAAGCGAGAAAAACATAAAGAACATAATTGCCTCGCGAGTATCAGAAGCCGTTAAGCCCTCACTAAATGTTCAATTAACCACGTTCGCAGATGTTTCAGAAGGCTAACTTCCGAAAAAATCCGTGAGTTTTTTGCTTTCCTTTTCCTCTATCTTCGATGTCAATAGTTGTTCTTCAGTTATGCCGAAGCTTTCAAGAATTCTTGCTGCGGCTGGCACAACCTGATTAGATACGTAGTATTCCATGTCCACCTCGTCGTATGAGGCAAACACGTAAGGTCTAACCCTTTCATATAGACGCCCCGTACCAACGACTGCAACGTATCCCACCTTGTCACCGACACTGAGCTTCCAGCCTTTCTCTGCCAGCATTTTGGCAGCTTCCACATGCGAAGCCCTGACTTCATATTCTTCTGGGGGCTTTGTCAGCGTCTTCCAGATGATGAGATCGCGGTATGGAAGCTGTTTCTGCCTGAGATGATGGATAAACTGCTGGACAAATTTGGCTGCCTTATCTGGAGACTGATCTTTCAGGATTATTTCTAGGACTTTTTCTTGAACGTTCTTGGCTACGGCAGCCCAGTCTCCACGTGCAACCTCCAACCCGACGATGTCAAGCCGCCCATCAGGCAAAAGCCCAGCATAACGTTTTTTGGCTGCGGTGAAGAAGATCCGCACGTACACTTTGTCTGGCTTTATTTCTAATCCTAGCTTCTTTTCGATCCTTTCTGAGAGTTTTTCGATTTTGTTTGCTTCATTTTTTATAAATATGCTGTCTGTGTCACCATAGACGACTTTCAATCCTTCTTTTTTAGCCATGTCTATCGCGGTTAGAATCGTGTGTCTTCCCCAAGCTGCCGCGGCTTCGGCTACGGGCTTAATATACCATCTGGCGCCAGTCCATCCGGCATAACCATAAGAGGCGTTAGTTATCACCTTAACAGCTTTCTGGCGAGCATCAAGCACCCGATATTCAACGCTCTTCGTGTTGAGAGCTTTCATTTTTCGGCGGATTTCATCCCGCACATCAATAAGATATGACAAAACTTCTTTGTAGAAGCCTGCAGGTTCTCTTCTGAACTTATGTTTGACCTCAGGAGCTTCGTAAACGCCGCTGGGCGGATTTGGTTCTTTTGGAGAAACGTATGTGTCCGGCGACAGGTTGTAAGTTATCATTATGTTAGGATACATTGACTTGAAGTCCAAAACAGCGATGTTTTCATGCAGTCCCGATTCTGGGCTGAGGACAATTCCGCCAGCATACGGCCTATAGGGCTGTTCAAAACGTTTGGGCACCAGTTCGCCGATTTTCTGGGCGTGTTTTATTAGGAACCATTCAACTCTGAACCCCACCGCCGCCGTCATAACATGGTCCAACGGTAAACTAACAAGGTTCGAAAGTTGCATGGCGAAATCTAAAACAGCTTCAGCAACCCCCATAACACAGCAGGCATTATCCAAAGAAAACCTCTTCAAAGTCTCACGTTTCTCTTTATCATCCCAATAGTCAGCAAACTCCACATCCTCAACTATTCTGCGATCCTCAATCTTCATAACGCCCAAATAGTCGGCAAGATTCTCGAGGGTTTTGACTTTGACCTCTGGAAATTCATCAGCGAAATCAGACAGGTCTATGTTGGCTCGTCCAGTTAGTGAAACATGCCCATAAACACTCGTATGAGGTTCTGCTCCACTTCTATCAACAGTTAGCCGCAACCCAAGCTTTTTGCATCTTTCTTTGAGGTATGGCCAGTCTTGCCCGTTAACGCCATAGCCTACAATAACGTCAGGATTGAAGTTACAGACATATTCAATGAACGCTTTTAGAAGTGCTTTGTCGTTCTTTTTGTCATCTGCCAAGAACTGTTTTTCTTCGCCTGTGTTGGTTGCAATCGAAATCATGACTACTGGGTTTCTGCCGGGTTTCGGTGAGCCTTCTCTACTATAGCATATTGTTGAGAAGCCTAAAATTTTCAGTTGCGGCGTATTGGCTTTCTCTACGAGCTTAGGTAACGATTTTGCAGCGTAAACCTTGTCAACTTGGACGTTCGAAGCGTTTGTTTCCTCATCTGCATCGACTTCGTGCCAGCCGCATGGGATTATGTTATTGTCAATCAAGTAACGCATAGAATATCGAATATCGTCTTCGAGACAGTCTTTGACGCCTTCGAGCTTTCGAAAAGCCTTAGCATTCTTTGCCACAGCTTCAGGGTCTTTGCAATAAACTTTAATGGCGTTAACGGATTTTCCAAAGAATTTGCGAGCAGCAACTTCCACTTTTACAACTGAAGAATAGTGGCCCTTCTCAATTTCCTTAACAACCGTTGCCGAATCAAAACCGTCTTCGACAACAACGTAGAAGTAATCGACAAAGCTCCTATCTATGACAAGGACTTTCTTTCCCGAAGCATCAATACCCCAAAGCCAAAGTTCTGGGAGATTATTTTTGACTTCATGATTCAGATCTAAAAGCCAAAATAGAATTTTCATAATTGGTCTGCCTTATCTTGGCAACTATTGTGAAGAAAAGCATGCTTTTAATACTTTTGAATGATATGGTTGTTAAGCTTAGATTCGAGTTCTGAAGCCGAATCTAGAATAGAGGATTCTTTTATAAGATTCATCTAGAATATT
>DATBWI010000004.1:0-5218 GCA_036514855.1 Bathyarchaeia archaeon
AGAGGCGTCACTCAACATAGAAACCTACAGTTTCCGAACAGACATGGATGTTGAGGATTTACGGTTGCATGATTTGGGCGACTTGCACATATCGACTGACACTGCGAAAACGCTGGAAAGAATCAAGCTTGTTGTCAAAGACCTTTTAGATGCGGAAAAGACGCCAGTAGCCATCGGTGGAGAACACACTATAACTTTGGGTATTATGAAAGGCTTGGGAGCAAAAGCCTCTAAAACGGCGGTAGTGAGTTTTGATGCTCATTTGGACTTGCGCGACGAGTTTCTTGGATTGAAGCTTTCGCATACAACTTTTATGCATAGAATTAACGAGGAAGCTAAACCAGCAAAAATCTTTGAAGTTGGCACCAGAGCAGTTTGCAAGGAAGAACTTGCTTATGCCAAAAAGGCAGGGATAGAATTTTTTACGACTCAGCAAATCAGGAAAGAAGGAGCTGAAGAAATTGCAAGGCGACTGAAAGAAGCGCTAGCAACGTACGAAAACCTGTATTTGACCGTTGACATGGACGTTCTTGATCCAGCCTTCGCTCCCGCAGTGCAGAATCCAGAGCCTGATGGACTTGAACCACATTGCTTGCTGGACATTCTATGTGATTTGTGCGATGACCGTGTGGTTGGCTTTGACGTGGTTGAGATTGCGCCCAACTATGACCATGGAATTTCAGCTGTTCAAGCTACAAAAACGATTTTTGAGACGCTTTGCTGCTTGGAGAAGGCTAAGGGCAAGCTAAAGAAGTAGAACTCTCATAACATCAAAAAGCTATCTTAATTGTAGCTCAAGTTGTGCGAAAACCGATGCATTGGGCATTGGCAGGACATTTGAAAGCGGTTGCGGACAAAACATGAGTTGCTCTGTTGTGTTCTCTGCGACTAGCCCTCCCTTATTTATAGATTCAACCAGCCTTAGAATGTGAAGACTATACAACATGGAGAAATTATGAGCAATGCGCATTGGACATGCATCTGTATAAATTTTTTGAACACAGTGTACTAATGATTAGAGTAAAATAGGAGACCCTTTGCACTTATATGTGAAGGCTTCTCAGAAGTGATAAAAATGGTAATACCCAAAATTGTTAATAGGAAAATTTTGAATCTAGCTTTGCTGACTGTTCTCCTAGGAGTCATTGCAGTTTCACGACCTTTCGCGTTTTCTTCATCTCCAATGACACTTTACATAAGCCCGCAGCCCATTTTCGTCGAAGAAGATGAAATCTTTTCGATTTCAATGAGCATCAGCAACGTGCCATCTCCAGGAATGTACGCCTACCAGATAAGGCTATACTATGACACGTTTTGTTTGGAAGCAATAAGTGCAGGGATTCCGGAAGGGCATTTTATGACACCATCATCTCCTTCAAGGGTATTCATTGTTGAGGGCGGAAGCATTGACAAGGAGTTAGGCAGAGTCTCATTTGCAATCACACTGCTGTCGCCCGAACAAGCAAAAACAGGAAACGGCATAGTGGCAAGTGTCGAATTTAAGGCTATAGCAGCGGGAAATAGTCAACTGATGCTTGCGGATGTCAAGCTTGTGGACTCAAGTGCAACGGAAATTCCTTCAAGCCAATACGTTATTGAGGATGGAACTGTCAACGTTGCTTCCGGCACGCCGCCTCCACCTTCATCACCATTCAAACTCTACGTGAATCCCGAACTAAGCTTCGCACAAGTTGGCGACAAGCTCTCGGTCAAAATAAACATTGCTAAGGCACCATTGCCTGGAATATTTGCATATACACTTAGTCTAGGCTACAATGCGACTGTGTTGCAAGCCATAACTGCGGGAATACCCAATCACAACTTTCTTGAAACATCTACCCCTGAAACACTCTCCATAATGGATAATGGAACAATTGACAACGTTTTAGGTGCTGTTTCATTTGACGCCACACGGCTAACGCCGGAAGAAGGAAAAACTGGAAATGGCGCTTTAGGCTTTATTGAGTTTGTTGTTGCTGCTTCTGGAAAAAGCACTCTAGAAATCACAGCCGTCACGCTCGCGGACAAAGATGACAATGTGTTCCCATCAACCCAATATGAGCAAATCCAAGGCGTCGTTTCTGTCCGTTCTCCGCCAGATGTAACTCCGCCAGATATAGATCCTCCCATTTTGCTTCCAACTTCAGCCGTCGTCTATGTGGATCCTGTTCAAAATCCTGTAGCAGTAGATGATTCTTTCGAGGTTAACATATTCATCGCCAACATGTCCTCGCCGGGGCTCTTCAGCTATCAACTCAGGCTAAGCTATGATTGCACCTTGTTGGAAGCTGTGGATGCGTTCATTCCAGAAGGACACTTTCTAACACCCATGTCTCCAGCAAAAATATTCATCGTCGAAAATGGAAAAATTGACAACAGCTTGGGCAAAGTATCATTTGCGCTTACGTTACTAAACCCTGAACAAGGCAGGACTGGAGATGGCGTATTGGCAACTGTGAAGTTCAAAGCTATCGCAGATGGAAATGTAACACTTCGACTTGAAGACGTTAAACTAGTCGGTCCCGACGCTTGTGGATACACATTCGAAGACCCCGACCCAGCTACACCAAATTCATTCGCAGTGCCTGAATTCTCATCAATTGTCATACTCGTAGAACTGCTACTGTTCGCCACACTTACCATAGTGATAATGAAAAAAGCAAAAGCACACCGTTTCACCTGAACCACGCCTACAGACCAAACAACGGAAGCTAGATGCGCGCAACTAGTTTCTTAGCTTACACTCTTCATCCTTTTTTGTAACGCCCAAAGAAAATACCACCTAAATCGGAGTACACGTATTGGCTGTGAATGCAACAGATTCATTCTCTAATCAGTTTGGCTATGAATAAACCGTTGCATTGGTTGATGTGAGGATAAAGTCTCTGACACTCGCTTAATCCCCTTAAACCAGGCAAACTCATCTTTGAGGTGATTTTGGCTAACGAAAATTCTGAATGCCACTTTAGAAAACGTTCAATAATCATCTCATTTTCCTCAACAGTTATGCTGCATGTAGAGTAAACCAGATAGCCTTTGGGCTTCACATTTTCGGCGCAGCTGTTTATCATTTTCCATTGGATTTCAGCCATTTTGTCAATAGACCGCTTATCAAGCCTCCATTTCGCTGAAGGCAGCTTTCCAAAGACTCCGGTGCTCGTGCAAGGCGGATCTAAAACAATCATGTCAGCTTCCACTGTGAGCGGCAATGGATGGCACGCATCTGTGATTATTGGCGCCGCGTTCTCAACGCCCATCCGAGCAACTTCCCTTTGCCAAACACTCATCCTTCGCCTAGAATAATCCACCGAATAAATAACGCCTTTATTCTGCATTAACTGCGCCAAATACGTCGTTTTGGCTCCTGGAGCAGCGCAAGCGTCTATGACTGTCATTCCAGACTTTGGATAGGCGATTTCAACAGCGAAGCTGCTTGCCTTGTCTTGAATGTAGAACAAGCCTTCCCTGAAGCTTTGCATTTGGGTTAACGGGTGTTTTGCCGCAATGATCTTGTGCGTGTGTGTTAGTTGCTCCACTTTTTCAGTTGTTAATCCTTCGTCCGCAAGTCTTTGCAGAATCTCGTTATCGCTAGCCTTAAGCGTGTTCAACCTTATGTACACGGGCGGCGACTCCACACTTGCTTTTAACATCGTTATTGTTTCGCTTCTGCCAAAAATCCGAAAACAATATTTTACGAACCATGAAGGGTGAAAAGTCAAAAGCCCAATTCTTTCTTCATCACCCAAGCCCTGCAGAATTGTCGCCGGCTTCTCCGTTAACAACTTGCCCAGCACACGCTCAACCCTTCGAAGAGTCTTCCACCCCAAAATAGAGCGGCCAACTCCAGCTATACTTTCAGCTTCTTTGATGTCAATCTTAGCCCAGTCCTTGGCTATTCGCGTCTGATAAACGTAAAGCCTTAGAAACGCTTGAACGCCGAGATCAAACTCGTTTAGCATTTCTGGTTTTAACGTGTTGTTTATGAAAGCGTCTATGAAGTTCTGTCGTCTGACAGTTTCGCACACAAGCCCGTGCGCAAGCCTTACAGCATTGATGTTGTCAATGCCGAGCTGCCTGACTGTTCTTGCCAAGGCTAAGCGTTCGCTCAGTTTTTCCATTTCCATCCAGCTTAGGCTTTCGATGGCAAGCGTCCACGCTTCTTTAATCAAGGCGCTCACACGTTTCTAGAAGCAATGCAAAGTTGTAGATAAAAGGATGCTTCTCTATTATTGTGAGCTCCACTAAATTTGTTTGAAATAATGCTTTTTGCGTTAGTAAGAGATTTTAGCCTATTCCTTTCATAATAGCTAACAGGTGGAAAATGGCACAAAGCAGACTGGAAGACTACTCGCATGCAGAAGGCAAGCTGAAAGAGGAAAAAGAAGAACAGGCTCTGCCCTTCACAGAAACCGTGACAAAAGAAAAGAAAAAACATGCTTTTCCACCATTAGCGCCTGAAAATCTTCCCCCTTCCTATTTTGTATCAATCACCTATGATGGACAAGCCGGCAAAGCCCTAATCAAACTCTACGAGCCAGTTTCAGGACAAATCTATTTCTGGTACGATAATACTGGACACAAACCATATTGCCTCACAAACCTTTCACAATACGAACTGGAAAAGATAAGCCGTTTGACTCAGCATCCTGGTTTCGACCATTTTGAACTAGTCGAAAAGTTTGATCCATTGCTCAACAAAAACGTTCAGGTTACAAAAATCGTTGCCAAAGACCCTCTAGCGATAGGCGGACGCCCAACAGGATGCATAAGAGACATAATCCCCGAAGATTTTCCCAGCGTTTCAGACACTCCAATCGCTCCAGAAGAGATCAAGGTTTGGGAATCGAAAATAAAGTATTACCAATCATACATTTATGACAGAAATCTCTTGCCTGGAATGATCTACGAGGTTAAAGACGGCAATCTGGTTCAACAAAGTGTTTTCGGCGCTGAAAAGTCTGTTCAACAAATACTTGGCATCTTTAACGATGCTACAAACGAAGAATCGCAGTACATTGAAGAATGGGCGAGACTGTTAGAGTATCCAGCACCCAAGTTTAACCAAGTAGCCATGGATATAGAAGTCTGCGCGCCTATCCCGACAAGAGTGCCTGACCCGCGAGAGGCAGCTTATCAGGTTATCTGCGTCTCATTTTATTGTTCAGATGGGTCTAAGCGAGTTTTGCTTCTGAAACGGGAAGGAACTCGCGAAGGCAAC
>DATBWI010000005.1:0-8113 GCA_036514855.1 Bathyarchaeia archaeon
AGCTCAATAATTTCCGGAATTACTTCTACGAAGATGTTTTTGCTTGGGAGTTTTCTGCGACCTGAAATCGTCACGTTCCGCACAAGTTTCGGCGCACCAAAGAGCAAGCTGTCGTAGTCTTGGCTTCCGCAGTAGTCCGCATCTCCACGCTTTGTCAAGTATGCTGCTTGGGCTTCTCCTTCGCTTGGCGCCTGAATCCAAGGAATCCCCATCAGGTCAAGGAGCCTTTTGCTGTCGTCTGCCATGTAATCCTTCAGGCGCGAGGAGACTTGGGCGTACATGCGTGCTTCTTCAGTTTTGCCTTCTTTCAACGCCCGCTCATACCTGACAAGTGCTTCCTCGCGTACTTTCATGCGCCTTTTGATTTCCACTTCTTTAAGTGCTGGTGGCGCTCCGTCAAAGACGTAGATTGGTTTTATGCCCATCTCCACGAGGTTGCTTGTTCTATAGAGCAAACCGCTTAGGTGGCTTGTGACTCTTCCACTAGAGTCTTTCAAAGGGGTTCCATCTGGCTGGCGAATTATCGCCAGAAACTGGTATAGGGCGTTGTAAGCGTCAATTGCGATGGATTTTTCGCTCAAGTCTTCAAGCTTAACGGCTACTCTTGGAACAAGGTCTCTGAGGTTTACGCCCAAAAATAACCCCGGAAAATATGGCGCTGAACTCTAATAATAAATTTGCGAGGGCGAAACGTAGAAGATATAAGTGAGTCTTGCGATTACTGAACCATCACCCGAGATGGTCATGGTGGCAGAAAGAACAGCGACAATATCAATGGTTACATGTACAAGCTGTAATAAGCCAATTCCGCCTGGAGCGGAAGCCACTAAATTCTTTTGTCCAAGTTGTGGAGATATTCAAATAAGGCGTTGTGGAAAGTGCAGGAAGTTTGGGCGTCCGTATAAGTGTCCAAAATGCGGTTTCATCGGACCATAATCAAGGAAGGTTTGACTGTATGGGCAGTGTTATAATCACCTATAAAATCTTTCCAAAAGACATTATCGAGAACTTTGACGAGTTGAAAAAGAAGATTGAGAAATCCTTGCCCGAGTTTGCTTCTGTTTATGGGTACGGCGAAGAACCCGTAGCTTTTGGTTTAAAAGCTCTATTAATCCAGTTAAAGTTTCCAGAGGATCAGACTGGTATTCTTGAAGAAGTTGAGAAGAAGCTTGAAGGAATAAGCGAAATAAGCCAAGTGCAGACGCTTATGGTGCGCAGGACAAGCAGATAGACTTAGCTAATCACTTTTTAAATGTTAGAAGAGAAACGGGTTCAGAGTAATTGCCCCATTAATTTCTTAAATTACGTTTTATTTTCGGAAGCTTTTAGTGGCATGCTTAAATAATCAATTGTGCCCAAGTTTACATTGGCTCTAAGTGAAAACAAAATGCGTTATCTGACTTTGGGTTACCGTTTGATAGTCCTCAGCCCTCTGCTATCTTTCTTACTTTTAGTAATAGTGGGCATGCAAACAGAAATGACTGCTTTAACCTTGACTGCATCAATCATAGGTGTTCAGATATGTGGAATGGCTCTTTATCTCATAGGATATAGCAAACCAAGTGAACCATCTGAAAATCCTCCTCACTTATTATTGGGCGGTGTTTTTCTCGTTATTTGGGGAGCCTTGATAGCTTGGTACATAACTTCGTGGCACGATTTTCACATAAGATATTATCTCCCAGAGAAACCGCTCACGTTTTTGGACGAAGTGAATTATGCTGCGTATGTTTTGAAAGGTTTGCTGTGGGTCTTTGCAGGTCTTATGCTCATTATTACTAGCATATCCAAAAAATTCAGGGTGTATCAGACTTGACATTCCCTATTATCGCGAAAAGGTTTAACGTTTATATAGGAATGGAACTTTGTTCTGAAGCGTACAGTAATTGTGAGATGAGAGTGTTCTAGTTGAGTGAAGCCCAATTACGAGTTGGAGACGCAAGGCAAAGAGATGTTGGAAGAGGCATAGCCCGCATAGACCAGCGAACCATGCAAATACTCGGCATAAGCGCAGGCGACGTAATAGAGATATGCGGCAAGAGAACCACCTCAGCCATAGCGTGGCCAGCCTACAGCGAAGACCAAAACCGCGACATGATACGCATAGACGGTTTCACACGCAAAAACGCAGGCGTAGCCATAAACGAGTACGTAGTTGTGAAACCCACTAAAGTTAAGACTGCCTTAAGCCTCACCCTTGCTCCAGTTGACATGAGACTAAACGTTGACGAAGATTTTACGAATTTTGTGAAAAACCGTTTAATGGAAAGAACCCTTGTTGAAGGCGACACCACGCTTGTCATGATGCTTGGACACGCCATACCCTTCACAGTCACAAAAACTCGTCCGCATGGAATAGTGAAGGTCACAGCCGAGACAAGGCTTACCATTTTGAATGAGCCAACACCGGAAGGAAAAGGACTGCCCCGAACAACATATGAAGACATCGGCGGACTCCAAGAGGAAATCCAAAGAGTCAGGGAAATGGTTGAGCTTCCGCTGAGACATCCGGAGCTTTTCCAAAGACTCGGAATAGACCCTCCAAAAGGAGTCTTGCTTCACGGACCGCCAGGATGCGGAAAAACACTTTTAGCCCGTGCAGTGGCAAACGAGTCCGAAGCAAACTTTTTCTCTATAAATGGGCCTGAAATAATGAGCAAATTCTACGGAGAATCCGAAGCACGGCTCAGAGAGATTTTCCAGCAAGCCCAACAGAACTCCCCCAGCATAATATTCATTGACGAACTCGACGCCATAGCTCCTAAACGAGAGGAAGTGACAGGCGAAGTGGAAAGACGCGTGGTTGCTCAGCTTCTCGCATTAATGGATGGGCTTTCGGGCAGAGGAAATGTTATAGTAATTGGCGCAACCAACCGACCTGGCGCGCTTGACCCTGCCTTACGCAGGCCAGGAAGATTTGACAGAGAAATCGAGATAAGCGTTCCAGATAAGCATGGAAGAAACGAAGTCCTTCAGATTCACACGCGTGGAATGCCGCTTGCAGAAGATGTTGATCTCAAGAAGCTTTCTGACATGACTCATGGTTATACGGGTGCAGACCTTGCATCTTTAGGCAGAGAAACCGCTATGAAAGCCCTTCGCAGATACTTGCCGCAAATAAATCTTGAAGAGGAACGTGTACCGCCCAGCGTGCTGGAGAAGATGGATGTGAGGATGGAGGACTTCATAAATGCGTACAAGGAAATAACTCCGACAGCCATGCGTGAAGTCTACATAGAAGTGCCAACAGTCCACTGGGACGACATCGGCGGACTGGAAGAAGTCAAGCAAGAGCTCAAGGAAGCGGTAGAGTGGCCATTGAAGAACCCGGAAATGTTTGAGAGACTCGGCATAAAGCCGCCAAAAGGAATTCTGCTTTATGGACCGCCCGGATGCGGCAAGACTCTCTTGGCTAGGGCTGTTTCCACTGAAAGTGAAGCCAACTTCATAACCATCAAAGGCCCAGAAGTCTTCTCTAAGTGGGTAGGCGAATCTGAAAAAGCCATAAGAGAAGTCTTTAGAAAAGCTAGAATGGCTGCGCCGTCAGTTATTTTCTTTGATGAGATGGACTCGCTTGCGCCTCGCCGAGGTTTAGGCTTTTCAGACAGCGGCGTAACAGAGCGCGTTATCAGCCAGCTCTTAACTGAAATGGATGGCATAGTGACTTTAGAGGACATTGTTATCATAGCGGCAACAAACAGACCAGACATGGTGGATCCTGCAGTGATTCGCCCTGGAAGATTTGACAGGCTGATTTATGTGCCGGAGCCTGACGAGAAGAGTAGGCTTCAGATTGTCAAGATATACACAAAGAGCATGCCGTTGACGAAGGATGTTGACCCTGTAGCCTTAGCAGCCATAACCAAGAATTATTCGGGTGCAGACATAGACGGGCTTTGCAGGGAAGCCGCCATGTACGCTTTGAGGAAGAACGTGAACGCTAAGGAAGTCACGATGACAGATTTTCAAGAAGCGATGAAAAGGTTTGGTCCGTCAGTCACGCCGGACATGGAGAAGTGGTACAAGAGCTTCATGCAGCAGATTAGGCAGGTACAGAAACCAGCAACGCCAATCACATAGAAGGTTATGTCACAATGCCCATGAAAACTTGGAAAACTCGTCCGGCATACTGTTTCCTACTGGAAGTCTTGGCAAAGAAAGGCTCCATGGCAGACACCGAGTTGTTTGAAGTTTTGAATGAAGAGTTCGAAGATTTGGGCTTCAAAGACTTTAACGAGTTGTTGATGCGGCTGGAAGTTACGGGAAAAATCCGCACTGCTTCTATGGCTCGTGGAAAGAGACGAATCGAACTCGCAGCATAAGCAGTTGCCTGAACACATGAAAACCGTTTCAGACGTGATAATCGTCGGGGGCGGACCCTCCGGCTCCTTCACGGCACTGAATCTTGCAAAACTCGGCGCCAGCGTAACAGTCTTTGAAGAACACAGCGAAATCGGCGTTCCATGCCACTGTGCAGGGCACTTAAGCATCAGCGGCTTGAAACGATTGGGACTTTATCCACTTCCTAAGCAGATAGTTGAAAATGTGTTCTATGGAGCCAACTTTTATTCGCCAAAAGGTAGTAGCTTCTCGGTGCGTTTTGCCTCTCCCATAACATACTCTGTAAATCGTGCTCTCTTCGACAAATTTGTCGCTGAAAAGGCAGAGAAAGCTGGCGCAAAGTATCGCTTGAATTCCCAAGTTGACGCCGTTATCGTTGAAAATGGCTTTGTTAATGGAGTAACTGTTAGGCAATTTGAGGAAAAACAGAAGTTCTCTGCCAAGCTCGTTATTGACGCGGAAGGAGTGGCTTCAAAGCTTCTGAGGCAGATTGGCTTGCGGGCACTAAGCGGCTATAGGATTGTTAATGGTGTGCAAGCAGAGGTTGAGGGAGTTGAGAATGTGGAGCCGGACATGGTTGAAGTGTTTCTTGGAAAAGCTTATGCCCCAGGTCTCTATGCGTGGCTTATTCCAAAAAGCGATGGCAATGCTAAGGTCGGATTGGCTGCAAAAGAGGGAAATCCGAAAATGCTTTTGCAGAGGTTTATGCTTAAACATCCAGTGGCGTCAAAGAAACTGCAGAAGGCAAGATTAGTGCGAACGGCTTTTCATCCAATACCACTCGGAGGGCCGATTCCAAAAGTTTGCTCAAACGGGTTTTTGGCGGTGGGAGATGTGGCTTCGCAAGTGAAGCCAACCACTGGTGGCGGCGTAATTTTCGGGCTGACCTGTGCCAAAATTGCCGCTGAAACAGCGTACGAGGCTCTGGAGAACAGTGATTGTTCGTCAGAATTCCTCATGTCGTATCAAAAACGGTGCGAGGAGATTTTAGGTTTTGACGTGAAGGCTATGCTTCGCGTTAGGAACATGCTCGATAAGATGTCTGACGAGAAAGTTGACACTTTCATCAGTTTCTGCAAAAGATCTGGTTTAGAAAAAGCTCTCTGCAAAATTAGCGATATTGATTTTCAAGGACAAGCCATTCTCAGAGCTTTGCGATATCCTCGGCTGTCAACTGCTCTTATCTATCTGTTTTTCCTTAACTTGTTGAGAGACTTCTGAAGACTAATGTTTTCTGGCTAACGCTTAAAATCTGTGAATGACAAAGTGTTAGAAGCGGCTGGATAGGAAAATGAGCGAGTTTCGTTACAAACAAGTCATAGTATTCCGTTCTGACTTAACACTGAGCAAGGGCAAGGTTGCTGCGCAAGCAGGGCATGCAGCGGTTTCTGCGGCTGAGGAAGCCCGAAAAAAGCATCGGGCGTGGTTGGAAGCGTGGATCAGCGAAGGTCAGCGGAAAATAGCGGTCAAAGTGAAGACTGAAAAGAAATTGTTGGAGTTGGAGAGAGAAGCCAAAGAGTTGGGATTGCCCAATGCCTTGATAGTTGACAGGGGGCTTACAGAGATTCCGCCTGAAACTGTGACTTGTTTGGGGATTGGGCCTGCGCCTGCTGAGAAGGTTGATAGGCTAACGGGAATGCTTCCGCTTCTCTAACAGGTGGGTCGGGAAGAAGCGTTTGAGTTTGACTCTGCTAAGTAAAACCACCATTGTCATGAACAAGAGTGCAAGTATGCTTGTTGGATATTCCGGTATCCATATTGCCCCGTTCCAGTGCAGTATTGTCCCGTTTACGCCTACTGCCCAACCGTCGTCAGCGCCAATCATGAAGACTGATTTGATCTCGTTTGTTGTCGGGCTTGGCATTTGCTCCCAGCTTGCTCCGTTCCAGTGCAGTATTGTTCCATTGTAGCCCATAGCCCACCCGTCATCAGAGGTTGCCATGTCCAAAGTGTTCAGCAAACCATCACCGCTGATTGAGCTTGATGTGTTTTTCCATTCTCCCTTTTCCCACTGGATTATTGTCCAGCCGGAGCCTACAGCCCAAGAGCCATCTATGTCGTTGAGTTGCGTATCGGTTGGGCTTTCCATTTCAGTCCAACCCGCTTTCTGGCTGTAATTGAGTATAAAGCCTTTATCGCCTACTGCTAAGCCGTTCCAGTATCCGGGCGGTTCAGACAGGTCTAATACCCAAAACAAGTCTATGCTTCGCATAGTAAGGTTTGTTGACAGGATTTCAGGCGCCCACTCCGTTCCGTTCCACATGATTATTGTTCCGTTTGCGCCCACAGCATAGTAGGATTGACTAGTCGCCTCAATGTCGAATAGGTCGAAGGTTGTTCCGCTTGAGACTTGTGTCCAGCCTGTTCCGTTCCAGTGGATGGCTACGCCGCCTATGCCTACTGCCCAGCCGTCGGTTGAGTTAAGCATGTAAACTCCGCGTAAATCTGCGTTGGTCGGGCTTGGCACTTGATTGCATTCTGTTCCATTCCAGCGGATAATCATTCCATCGTCTCCGACTATCCACCCGTCAGACGCGTTGACCATAAACACATGATACAAATCTGCGAGTATCGGATTGCCAGCGCTAATCCAAACTTCTCTATCTCCGATGGCTAGAGAAGATTTTGCTGCAACAAGGGCTGTTAGAAGGATTAGGCTCAAGAAGACATTTTTCTTCAATTTCTATTCTCCGACCCGTAATGTTTTAACCGAACTGAACAAAATACTTTCGGCAATTGCACATTAGCCATTTGAGGCTGTATCGTTTGCTGGTTTCTAAGCTTGAGAAGAGCATGGGAATTGAGGTTTACGCCACACGCTCCGCAGGCATTGGCGGAGTCATCAGACAGTCTATCGAAGATTTTGTGGTTGAAGAGGCGCTGGTTGACGGTTCAAAAGCGCAGATAAACCCGTCTGTTGCGACTCAAGCCTTGGGTTCGTCACAGGCTACAAACCGCTATCTATTGTGCGTCATAGTTAAGCGAAATTGGGACACGCTTCAAGCTGTTAGGGCTGTTGCTCAGCAATTAGGCATAAGCTCAACCCAAATACATATTGCTGGCCTGAAAGACGCTAAAGCGGTCACGGCTCAGCACATCACACTTGAAGGCGTTTCAGCCGAAGAGATTCAAAAAGTCAACGTTAAAGGCTTGGAACTCCGTTCGATAGGCTATGTCCGCAACAGGCTTTCGTCATACTATCTTCGGGGAAACAGTTTCAACATCACAATAAGAAAAATAAACCATTCACAATCAACAATCACAAAAAGAATAGCAAAAACAATCCAAGAATTAGAGGATATAGGCGGGGTTCCAAACTTTTTTGGGCATCAACGCTTCGGCACAACCCGCCCTATAACGCATTTGGTCGGGAAAGCACTGTTAAAAGGCAATTTGAGGAAAGCTGCCATGCTTTTCTTGGCGAAATCAAGCATTTACGAGCATCCGGAATCTAGGCGGGCACGGGAAGAACTGAGAGGAAGCCAAGACTTTGAACATGCTGCGAATAGATTCCCAAAACATCTACGCTACGAACGCATGATGCTCAAACTATTAGCTGAACGACCTGACGATTTCGCTGGCGCATTCAGAAGATTACCATTTAAACTGCAAGAGCTTTTTCCACAAGCGTATCAGTCTTATCTTTTCAACAAGTTTCTGAGCCGGAGAATAATGAATGGGCTTCCTTTAAACAGGGCAGAGGCTGGAGATTACGTCGTGCATGTTGAGCGTTCAGGATTGCCAACGCAAGCCATGAGCAAAATTGCCACTG
>DATBWI010000006.1:0-10475 GCA_036514855.1 Bathyarchaeia archaeon
CGCCTTTAGCCATGCTTGGCGACCCCCGCTTGGAAATGAAATGGTACATGAAAAGGTTTAAGAGTTACTGTAGGCTCTGCTTTGGAATGGTGTTGTTTAGATGCCGACTCACGGTTCGCTTTCGAAAGCCGGAAAGGTTAGGTCGCAGACTCCTAAAATACAGCCTATAGTGAAGAAGAGTCCTAGTCCAAAGTTTAGGAACAGGCGCAACTACGAGAAAAGAATAGGCCTTCAGAGAAAAGCAGGGCAAAACTGGGTTTAGCTCCCATTTAAGATGTTTATTCTTTCTGCGCACAAATTAGTGAGACGAAACTGTACTTGTCAATGGAATGTAGCGCATAGTTGTTTAACAATGAATTATCTTTCCAACAATTATAGACCAAGGCTAAGGTTGTCGGATTAATGTTTTTAGGCTTCATCTGATGCATGTCTATTGGCTGTCCAGTTTGAGCATAGAAAAAGCCCCGCGAGAAGTCATCAACGCATTGTTACTTATCCCTTCACCCAGCCAACACGATCTCAACCGCATGAAGATGCAAGTAGCCGCCAAGTACAGACTCGCCAAGATGCCATCAAACTCTGAAATAATACGCATGCTAAAGCCTAAAGAAAAAACCAAACTCTTGCCACTGCTACGTAGAAAAAGCACACGAGCAATTTCAGGCGTCACCGTAGTAGCTGTGATGACGAAGCCTTATCCCTGCCCGCAACCTCAGCCATGCGCATACTGCCCAGGAGGACCACAATTCGGCGTTCCCCAAAGCTACACTGGATTCGAACCTGCAGCAATGCGCGGAATACAGAACAAGTTTGACCCTTACTTGCAAGTCAAAAGCCGCATAGAACAGCTTCAATCCATAGGACATGCAGTGGACAAGATAGAACTGATCATCATGGGCGGAACTTTCCCAGCCACGCCAACAGACTATCAAACATGGTTTATCCAACAATGCCTAAACGCAATCACAGGAAAAGACTCCACAAGCCTCGAACAAGCAAAGAAGAACGCGGAAAAAAGCAAAATCCGCAACGTCGGCATAACCGTCGAAACACGTCCAGACTGGGCAAAAAAGGAACATGTTGACCAAATGCTCAACATGGGCGTGACTCGCGTGGAACTCGGCGTCCAAAACCCAAATGATGAAATCTACCGTTTGGTCGGAAGAACCCACACAGTACAGGATGTGGTTGAGGCAACTCGAATTTGCAAGGATGCTGGGCTGAAAGTGGTTTATCATTTGATGCCGGGGCTTCCAAGTTCGGATCTGGAAAAAGATTTGGCAGCTTTCAGAAATGTTTTCACTAACCCTGATTTCAAGCCGGACATGATCAAGATTTATCCATGTTTAGTTCTAAGCGGAACAAGGACATATGAATGGTATTGTAAAGGAGCGTATACGCCTTACACAACCGAGGAAGCCGCAAACCTCATAGCAGAAATAAAAAAGATGGTGCCGCCCTGGATACGCATAATGCGTGTCCAACGAGACATTCCTTCCCCATTGATAGTTGCAGGAGTGAAAAGAAGCAATTTGCGGCAACCAGTTCAACAGAAACTCGGGGAGCAGGGAATAAGGTGCAGGTGCATACGCTGCAGAGAAGTAGGGCATAGAATGGCGGCAGACAACGTGAAACCCGACACCAGCAACATCAGAATCTTGACTACCCGTTACTCCGCATCTCTAGGCAAAGAAATCTTCATTTCGGCTGAAGATGTCGAAAACGATGTTCTAATAGGCTATCTGCGGCTACGCATACCTTCAAAAATGGCTCACAGACCCGAAGTAAATGCTGAATCATGCTCCATCGTGCGCGAACTTCACGTTTATGGACCGCTCGTACCTGTTGGCAAACACTCGGCAAAAGCATGGCAGCATAAGGGATACGGAAGTGTTCTGTTGGCTGAGGCAGAACGCATATCGCGGGAAGATTACGGTTTGAAAAAGATTCTAGTTATAAGCGCCTTAGGCACAAAACAGTACTACATGCGGTTTGGGTATCAGTACGATGGAGTTTACATGTCAAAAATCTTGGAGAGTTAAAGATGAGCGCAAAAACAGAAAATTCTGGTTATAGAGGCAAAGCATTAGAGGTTATTCAAAAGGCTGAAGCCGAAGTCGGAGACATGGTGCGCGTCACCAAAGATGGCGAAGTCTATGAGGGAATTCTGATTCCCCGCTCAGAATATGGCGACGAGCAATACGTCATCATAAAACTCAAAAGCGGCTACAACATCGGAGTACGCATAACCCAGAACACACGCGTAGAGAAGAAGGGAAAGGGAGCAAAACCAACCTTCGCTCCGCCACCAGTTCCACAACAAAACTCAGAACTGCCCAGCGTGACAATCATAAGCACTGGCGGAACCATAGCCAGCCGCGTAGACTACAGAACAGGCGGCGTGCGACCAGCCCTCACAGCAAGCGACCTTTACAGCGTGGTTCCAGAACTAGCCAACATCGCACGAATAGACGCCCAAATACTGTTCAGCATCTACAGCGAAGACATCACAACTCAAAATTGGACAGAATTGGCAAAAACAGTAGCCACGCAAATAAACAAAGGCGTTGACGGCGTCCTGGTTGCACACGGCACAGACACAATGGGATACACCGCCGCAGCCTTAAGCTTCGCACTGCAAAACCTTCCAGTACCCGTAATACTCGTGGGTTCACAGCGTTCAGCAGACAGGCCGAGCTCAGACGCAGCAACAAACCTTGTAGGCGCTGTCACAGCCGCGTCAAAAGCTCCCTTCGCTGAAGTCGTTATTGCCATGCATGAGAACGTCTCAGACACAGCCATAGCGCTTCACAGAGGCACCAAAGTTCGAAAATGTCACACAAGCAGACGGGACGCTTTCAAATCCATAAACTCAACCCTGCTGGCAAGAGTGCAAGATCAAAAAATAAACATGTTAACAACCAATTTCAGGAAACGCGACTCTGCCAGCAAACTTGTCTTAAAGCCAAAATTCGATGATAAAGTTGCATTGTTAAAGTTTTATCCTGGCATGGATCCAGCCGTAATTGACTGGTATGTTGAAAGAGGCTACAAGGGATTAATTCTCGAAGGAACAGGCTTGGGTCATGTCCGTAGACTTTGTTTTGAGAGTTTAAGAAATGCAGTTAAGCACGGGATTATGGTTGCTATGACCTCGCAGTGTATCTGGGGACGAGTGAACATGAACGTTTACAATTCGGGCCGCGACCTGCTGGCTTTAGGTGTAATTCCTCTGGATGACATGCTTCCTGAAACAGCCCTAGTCAAACTCATGTGGATTTTAGGGCAAACCGCAGATTTTGAAGAGGTGAAGAGTCTCTTAAAGACGAATATTGCTGGCGAATTCTCTCCGCGAACCCTACCGGAGAAAATAGGCAATGAATTATGAGGAGGCTTGGATATGACTCTGGACTATGAAAAAATCGGGTTAAAAGTCGGCTTGGAAATCCACCAGCAACTGGATACTCATGCGAAACTGTTTTGCAACTGCAAACCAGAACTTTTCAAGGAGGAGCCAGAGATAACATTTTTGCGCAGGCTTAGACCCACACAAAGCGAACTAGGTCAAATAGACCCTGCAGCTTATTTTGAATTTCAGAAAGGCGTGAAAATTCTTTACGAGGCAAACAATGCAACTTCGTGCCTTGTGGAGATGGATGAGGAACCGCCGCACCCGCTGAACGTGGAAGCGGTTGAAATCGCTTTAGTAGCGGCTTTGTTGATGAAGGCTACGCCTGTAAATGAAATTCATGTCATGCGCAAAACCGTCATAGACGGTTCAAACACCACGGGCTTTCAAAGAACATGTGTTGTCGCTCTTGGCGGCGAAATCAAAGTCGGCGAAAAAATCGTTCCAATTCAACATGTAAGCCTAGAAGAGGACGCTGCTAGAAAGACTGGCGAGGAAGAAGGCAACATCATACGTTATCGCATAGATCGTTTAGGCATACCGTTAATAGAAGTCGCGACTGCACCAGTCATAAAGTCTCCGAAAGAAGCTGAGGAAGTAGCGCTTGCAATCGGAAGAATACTAAGAGCTACTCAAAAAGTGATGCGTGGGCTAGGCACAATCCGCCAAGACCTCAACGTTTCAATCCCGAACGGTGGACTTATGGAAATCAAAGGTGTTCAGGAACTTGAGTTGATCTCGCTCGAAGTTGAGTATGAAGTCCAACGTCAACTAAACCTCATAAAAATAAGTGAAGAACTGAAGAAAGCAGGATTGAACGAATCTGATTTAGTCGAGAAATTCATTGATGTCACAGGCGTTTTCGAACAGACGAAATGCAAGGTCATCCGAAAAGCATCAGAGAAGAAAGAAAAAGTGTTCGCTGTCAAACTCTCAAAGTTCAAAGGCTATCTAAAGAGGGAACTTCTCCCAAATTTCCGTCTCGGAACTGAAATGGCTGACAGGGCGCGTTTCTGGGGAAGAGTTGGAGGGATTTTTCACACAGACGAGATGCCAGCTCACGGTGTAACTCTTGAAGAAGTAGAAGCACTGAAGAGCGCAGTGAAAGCTGGAGAGCAAGACGCTGTGGTTTTTGTGGCCGGCAAAGCAGAAAACGCCCAAGACGCGCTAAAAGCGGTGGTTGATAGAGCTCGCGAAGCGTTAAGAGGCGTGCCTGAGGAAACTCGTGCAGCTAACCCTGACGGAACTACACGTTACATGAGACCTAGACCAGGTGCCGCAAGAATGTATCCGGAAACAGATATTCCGCCAACAAAGGTAACTGAGGAGCATTTGAGAGAGATTAGGTTGCGCCTGCCAGAGTTGCCTGAACAAAAACTTGAGCGTGTGATGGAAGAATATATGCTGAATCAAAAGCTAGCCAAACAAATCGTAGATTCTGAGTATGGCGAAATGTTCGAGGCTATTGTTAAAAAAAGTGGTGTGTCGCCGACGACTGTTGCTGCGTTTTTAACTGAGACTTTAAGGGCTTTGAAACGCGATGGTTTTCCTGTTGAAAAGGTCTCAGAAGTGCAAATGCAAGAGATTTTCAGAAGAGTTGGCGATGGTCAACTGGCGAAAGAGGCAATTGGGGATGTGGTTGGCTGGGTGTCACAACATGAAGGCAGAGGGATTGATGACGCCGTTAGTGAACTTGGCTTGAAAGTGCTTTCAGAGGAAGAGCTGGGCAAAATCGTTGAAAGAGTGATGGAGAGCAAAAGAAGTTTGGTTGAAGAGCAGGGGATGAAGGCGTTTGGTGTGCTTATGAGCATGGTTATGAAGGAAGTGAGAGGCAAGGCAAACGCGGCTGTGGTTAGTGAGTTGATAAAGAAGAAGATGGGGGCAAAATGACGGAAAATGTAGTGCTACCTGTATGCTTCCACAGTAATTGGCTGTTCGGATAAGATTTTTACGCCTTCGCCGCAGTATGGGCAGCTTTTGAATTCTGGCATGATCGGTTTTCCGCATGTCGGGCAGAGTGTTGGAAACTTGGGTTTTTCTTGAAGTTTTCTCAATTCCTTCTTCATGCTGGTCATTTCTGTTCTCAGTTTTTCCACGTTTTCTTTTAGCGGTTCGATTTCTCTGACGTCTGCTCTCACGTTGAATATTACATCTTTGATCTGCGAAAGTGTTTCGTTGTCAGATTCTATGGTCTCGTAAATCAAGTCAAGTATTTCGCTTTTGTCTGTTATCGTTTGGGTTTCAGAGGTTGTTTGTTGTTTGGCTTCTGCTAGTATTTTGTTGAGGAATGTTTCTACGGGATTGTCGAAGGCTATTGCGCATGTGATTCCCCAGAGTGTCAATGCTGCTCCGGCGCTTACCCAGAAGTAGGCTATGGGCGATATTGTTTCTGCTTTGTCGTTTATGAAGGGATATAGTTGTAGAAGTCTGATTTCGCTGTTGGAGATTAGAACGTAAGTTGCTTCGGCTAGGTGTATTGTGACTATGAAGGTTAGGAAGCTGAAGAGCCAGACACTTATTCCCTTGTTGGTCATGCCTTTTCCTCCTGTGCGGAGTTGCGCCCCCATATAACATGTAGCATATCGTAACATTTAATATGCTATTCCGAAACCTGAAATATGTCAAAATACGTAAGTTCTAAAAGCAGTTGTAACACTCTATATCGGGGGATAACATGAAGGAAAAAACGGTCAGGGGAGCACCCAGCAACTTTGGCTTCCGAGCAAGAATGGGCGAGTACGAAGTTGAAATTAGCGGAAGCCGAGAAGAAGTCTTGAAAACCATTGAAGAATTGCCCAGTTTGATGGGTAGCGTTTGCAAGGCTTTTGAGATTGTAAAGCCCAAGACAGTGGCTACGTTGACTGTTAGGAAAGAACCTGTGAAAGAAGAAAGCGTCGCGCAACAGTATCCTAAAATAGTGCGTACAGAGAACTCTGACGAAGCGGTTGTGAGGATTCTTGAAACTGATTGGGGTAAATGGCGTCCACGCACTGTTGATGAATTGAAAGAAGCGTTGAAGGCTAGTGGACTGGATTATTCTGGAAGCAAATTTACAGCAGTTCTTGCGAGACTTGTCAAGGAGGGAAAAGTGAGGCGATGGAACACCGATTCTGGGTACGTTTACATACTTGCAGAAAAAGAAGCATCAACTTGAATGGGAGAAAGTTGAATGAAGAAGGTTGAGGCTAGGATAAAAACGCCTTTCGGCGAAATAGTTATCGAAGGCGAAAACGCTGAAGAAATTCTCACCATGCTTAAAACTTTTCCTGAAGATTTTATGGAGAAAATTGGAAATTTTGTTTCTCAAAGATTGATGCCCTCTGGAGTTCAGTTGAAGGGTATTGTTGAATCTACGACTGAGGGTCCTGTTATAGTAACTCGGGAGAATTTGACGCATTATGAGGCTATTGGCTTGACGTTGTATGCGTCTGAGGATAAGAAGAGTACGGCGGCGCAGATTCAGAAGCTTTTGGAGTCAAGTGGAATAAAGAGTATGGTTCCGGCGCGGTTGAATGAGATGACTAAGCGTGGTCAAGTGTTTAAGCCTGATCCTGCTAGGCCTGAGTTTAAGTTGACGATGCAGGGTGAAAGGTGGGTTGAGGATGATGTTTTGGCTAGGCTTAGAGCCAAGATGGGTTAGGTGAATGTTTGCGTGCATAGCACGTAGCTTGTTCATTTGGAGCAAAGTATGAAGTGATGGTGTTGGCAAAGGATGGGTGAAGTTAAGCAGGCGGTTACAGTTCACGTTAAATATGGTGATGTTGAGCAGTCGTTTTCTGGTAGTGCGGAAGAGGTGTGGTTAAGCCTTAACAGGTTTTTTGGCGAAGTTTTGCCCTCTTTTGAAATTGCTAAGAAGCTTGTTTTGAGTGTGGATTTGCAGGCGCTAGCCAATGATTGTGAGGATTTGATTGGTTTTGGTAAGGAAGGCCCGCAAGTGCTTGTTTCGAGAGGTAAGCTTACGGATAATGAGGTTTTATGTTTGTGGCTTTTAGCCTATCGTGTGGGTCATGCGCTGGGTTTGGTTGGGAGTGACTGTGTTTCTAAGGAAGAGTTGCAGACGAAGCTTGGAAAGAGCGCAAAGATAACGAGTACAAGGCTTGGTGAACTTGTTAAGAGCGACATGGTGATGAAGACTGCTGACGAAAGATTTAGGATGACGACTTTTGGCTTGGTGCAGATGCAGAAGGATGTTCTTCTGAGGATTAGGACGAAAACAAGCAGTTGATTGGCTTTACTCATCCATTGGCTGGAAGTCATTTTCATGAAATTTGGAGACAGCATTTTTCTAGTTACTATGCTTTCGATCCGAAGTCTTTCAAGATGCTTTCAAATATCGGTCTTAGATCGGGAATGTCATTTTTAACCGTGTTCCAGACTCTTCTTAAGTCGACTCCAGAATACTCATGGATTATTTTGTCTCTCATTCCCGCCATTTCTTTCCAAGGGATTTTGGGGTAACGATTTTTCACTTCGTCTGGTATCTTTTTCACTGCTTCTCCGATAATTTCTATGGTTCTTATAACGGCATAAATGGTCTTTCTGTCCGTCACAAAATCATCATATTCCATGCCTTCTACAAATCCTGTTGCGTCATCCATAGCCTTGACAATGTCCTCGACATAATCCAAGAATTCTTTTTTCATATGTTTACAACTTCTTCGAGAATGTGTTTTCCTATTCTTGGTTTTAGAGTGCCCTTTTCGACCAAGTCTACTTTGATCCCTAGTTCTCTGCTCAAGTAGTTCTCCAATTTGATAAAGTCTAAGAGGCTCAAAGTTGCTGTTTCCTCAAATTCAACTAGGATGTCGAGGTCGCTTGTTGCTTTGTCTTCTCCTCTTATGTACGAGCCAAAAATACCGATTGATACTACGTTGAATTTTTTCTTTAGTGAGGGCTTTAGTTTATGTAGTTTTTTCTTTAGTTCTTCGATGTCTTTCATTTGGGTGCTTCCATGTTTATAGTTGGTCTTCTCTTTATTTAGGTTTTATAAATCAAGCCTTTTCCCACACCGCTAGTGATTTACTTTGCAGTTGAGACTAGCGTTTGGCAGTAGCCTAGATCTGAGTTAGACTATTTTTTATTTGATGGTGCAAATAGCCAATAGCGGCTCATCTATCTGGTTCTTGCTGGCGCTGCTTTCTACGGGACTAGTCCCTCCCTTATTTATAGATTGAACTTTTAGTTAGTTTAAAGAATGTTGAAAGTGAAGTGACTGAATTTGGCTTATTGGTTCCTTTTGAGAATGGTTTCGGCGATTTCTCTTTTTTCGTTTGCGAGGTCAGCGAGTGTTTTAAGCAGTCCGCGCTTTGAGGCGTCCCATACTTCTATTGCTACTAGTTCGTTGTCCTTGTCGTAGCCTAAGAGTACGTCGCTTTCTAAGAGTTTTTCGTTTGCTATGGCTCCTTCTCTCAGTTTCATGTTTAGGATGTCCGCTTTTGGGTCGTATTTGAGGATTAGATCCATCTTCCAGCCCTCTTTCTCTTACTTGAAAGTAGAATCTATTACAGCGAAGATGATGATGAAGATTTGTAGGAGCTATTTTTTCTCCTTTTTCTGTCTTAATTTGATTTCTTGTGTTATAGTGGCTTCTTTTGCACCCTTGTTAATTTCGTTAACTGCTTTCTCTGTTGCATCACCTACATCATGAAAACCTCTTTTGATTGTTCGCCCATCAATCTCAAGTTCAATTCTGCTTTTTTCTTCAATTTTCCCTTTAGTTGGCATAATATCACTCTTTCATATGTAAAAAAAAGTATTGCCTTAAAACTTATGAATTGTCACTAGTTATTCTTAGTCTTAAAATCTCAAGTGAAAGAACTTCCAGAGACAAAAGAGGAACACACAATATTTTAAATATTCCTACTCCTTTTTGCAATTCTGGAGATGCCTTGTCATGCCGACTGAAGTTGAGATAGGACACGCTGGAGAACAAGTTGTCGTAGAATGGTTGCGAGGAAAAGGTTATACTATTGATAGATGGGATACGCAATCGTCAGGATCGACAGACATCGAAGCACACCGTGCTACTGCACATCTGCTGGTTCAGGTAAAATCCTCGGTTCATCCCAATGAGCCAGCGAATTTATCGAGTGAAGAGGAGAGAAATATCAAATCACGAGCTGCACGTATAGGAGCTGTGGCATGGGAAGCAAGAGTCAAACTGGATTCAAGTTTGAACCTCATGGGAGATATCATGTGGAGAAAGCTAAGCTGAAGATAGCACTCTCCTACAAGCTATAGAACTTCAATTTTCTCTTTTTTTCAGCATAAGCCCATTAAGAATGAAAGACATACAAAGCTCTCTATACTACTTGCAGTACAAGTTTCTATGGGGAAAAAGCTTGATGAATCTTCTGATCGAGCCTTGGGCAAGTTCTGAATGTGGTTTTGGTGAACATTTGCTTGCTCAGTGAGAATCATCGCAATAACATCAAACAAAATCATAATCGAAAAATTCATAATAAAAAGGTAACGTACATTCTATGTTTATTAATTAAATTAAACAATGATTAATCTCAAGAACTTGAAATCAGTTTTGAAGCACACTCAGAGCAGTATTTATCAGATAGCACCAAGAGTCTCCTCTTTGATATTACGTCATTCTTGCAAATCACTTTTCCGCAGACTTTACACGTAGCCTGATCCTTATGGCAAACGATAATTCCGCACTCGTTACAAAGATAACCATTCGTGTCCAATTCCTGTGAACATATCATGCAGTTATCAGGGTAAACCTTAATATTAGACGATATTGGCAACGGGGTAAGATTAGCTGGGAAGGCATTTAAATTACCCGCGGTTTCGGTTGCAACAACAAGGTACTTGTTTTTCAGCATTGAAAATCCAATGCTCCAGACGGGAAGATATGCTCGTTTTACATCTATTATTGTAATGTCTCTCTTGTTTGGAACACATGTTTTTGAGTACCCTACGTTATTTGCACCGTAATAAGATACTGTCTGTGTATATAGGTGTCTCAATATCTCTCTGGCACTGTCTTTTATGTCTTTAAAGTTTTTAACAAATTCTCCTTTTTTCAATAGTCTAACGTTTTTTATATCCTGCT
>DATBWI010000007.1:0-2162 GCA_036514855.1 Bathyarchaeia archaeon
ACTAATATACTGTTCAAAGAGCTTGTTTTCATCAAGACCACATAAAAGGTAAACATGACCATACGAGATAATTTTGCTGTCTGCTGTTCTGTCATCAGTACTACCGTTCTTTCTTATTGCTCCTATGCGAGAAGTGATATCAGCAATCATTTCAACTATCACGCCTGTTGCATCTGCAGGAGCGTTAGCTGAAATGTCAACATCAACCCACTGACCGACAGTACCCGTACTCTTGTCAATTGCGTTGGTCTCAAAAGTTACCGCATCATCCGTGTATCCAACCAAATAGACTTTACACGGAACATCAACGTAGGCTTCAAAAATGCGGTTCGCATCCACACCACAAAGCGCGTAAATATGCCCTTGAGTGTAAATTTTCTTGCTAGCTCTATCATCAGTGCTTCCATTCTTACGAACAGCTACATTATAGCTAGTTATGCCCGACGTGTTGAGAAGCTCAAGTATCACGCCTGTACTCCCGCTAGGAATATTACTGCTAACATCAACATCAACCCACTGCCCAACAGTTCCCGGTGTTTTATCAACTGCGTTAGTGAAAAAGTTGAAACCACTACCCATTACTCAACACTTCCATCTTCACAAATCCGCAAAATCTTACCGCCAACCTTTCCCAAAATATACGCAGTCTCTCTGCTGACGACTTCACCCTTAATGTTCAGCCTTACCACGTTTTCCCGTTTAGCAATCAGCTTGTCGCCTTTCTCCAATTTCACGCGGTAAGAGGGATTATTAGTCGCTATCGTGACTAGACCTGACTTTTTAGTGATTCTGCCAGAAAGCTCAGGCTTGAAAGGATACCACCCAAACGCAATCAGCCTGTCCTCCTGAACCAGAGCAAACGTCTTTTCCTCTCCCGTGTCCGGATCAAACTGAGCAACAGCCTTTCCATCCTCGTACTCGGCAATCCAAAAAAAGACAAGAGGACGATAAGGAAGCATCTGCACCTCTCCTAAATTTCATCGTACGAAAAGCTTAAAGTCTCATCCGACTGTTCCCCAACCGCTTCTCAATCGCATGGACTGAGAATTTGCGTGGCGTCGGATGCAACTTTAACCTGAAGCACTAGATGCTTTGTTTTTCCCGCAGATGTATAGTCTGTCGTGTCAACCTGAGCCTTGGCTCCCGATGTGTCGTTAGCCACATTCTGGGTCGGAGTGCTTTGTCCCTTGTAATAGTCATGCCCGTTCGTCGCATCCTCGATTGTGTAGCCCGTGTCACCCTCTGTCCCTGCAGCCTGTTCATAACTTGCGTCAGGACAACCCTGATCGCCCGAATCATGTTTTCCACGTCGTAGCTCTCCGCCCGTGCCAAAACTCCAGCCAATAGCACCATCACTCCAGAACTTGACATTGTTGATCTTCGTGAAAGTTCCAGCCAAGTCTAGGCAGATGCTCGCCCAGTAGCTGTATTTGAAGCTGCTTGAGGGTATTGGTATTGGAAAACTTGTGTCCGTAGGCGCAAACTGGTCTTTCGTCTGAAGCCTAGTCGATGTCGCAATATTGTTGTATGTCTTAGAGCCAGATGCTCCCGTAATCTGCTGCACATTCACAGTCGCAACCATACCTTTTTCATACCTCCATATTTTTGATACGATTTCCCCTGTCTTGGCCATTTCCAAGAACAGTTTAGGAGCGCGAAACCTCACTCAAAGTGCCATCAACGTTCCAAGCAAAAGTAAGCGTGAAAAGCAAAGCATCGCCTTCGTACGCCTTCGCCGTCTTAACTGAACCATCATTATTCCACTCGAAAGAAACCTTCGTAACGTGCTTTCCAAAAGGCGCGCTTGTCAACTGGCTTAGGACGGCATCATGTATCCTCTTGTACGCTTTTTCATATTGACTCCATGGATATTCGGCTTCACTCATTGTTTCGCCTCGCAGTTTGTGAGTGGAAGAGGCAGGATTTAAGGAATTTTCACGTTGAAAAGGCAGTGTTGAAACTGTTTTAACTGAAAAAGCTTATTTTAGAATCATTTTCCTCTGAACAAGAGAAGATTATCTCTGAGTCAATATTGTCCCGATTTTGAACCATATGGACTAGAATTGAACCAATTCTACAAAAATCTTTTGACAATTAATCGGCTAAACTGCACCCGCTTTCTGCAAAAAAAGGAAGAAATTTGGGGGTTTACTGCTGCTTTG
>DATBWI010000008.1:0-6689 GCA_036514855.1 Bathyarchaeia archaeon
GGAAAGACTGAGCGACGAGTATAACAAGACTGTGGAAGAATTTTCTGTGGCTGAAATCGAACTGCAAGGCACAGCGAAAGAGCTAGACTCAGCTAAAAAAGCCCTTGAAGGAGCAGATGCAAGGCTCAAGAGGCTGGAGGAACTGAAAACCCAGATTGAAGGATTCAAGCGGAAGGAAGCGGAAATGTTTGCAAACCTTGCGAATGTGGAGGATGCTTCCGGTGCATTGGCGGAGAAGATTGAGCAGAGAAAGGCAATTGTGGACAGCATAACTCAACGTCTGAAAACTTTGGAACCGCAATTAGAATCCTCTAAGGTTGAGCTTACAAAAATTGGAATCTTGGCGGATCAGCCGTTGGAAACTCTGAGGCAAAGCGTGATGATGTTTGATGATCAAATCACCAATCTGAAAGGTGAGCAGGAAGCAGCTTTCAGGAACATGCAGACTGATAAGAAGAGGATAGAATCATTGTCGGCTGAAAGCCGCTGTCCGCTTTGCCTACAATCTTTAGGCGACGAATACAAAGAGGGATTAACGCAAAGGATTCAACAAGAAAACAGTGAACGACAAAAAACAGTAAGCCAACTCCAAAAAG
Source organism: Bathyarchaeia archaeon (assembly GCA_036514855.1). Lineage (GTDB taxonomy): Archaea > Thermoproteota > Bathyarchaeia > Bathyarchaeales > Bathycorpusculaceae > DATBWI01. The sequence goes on from DATBWI010000008.1 coordinate 597, forward strand.
AAATTGAAGAATTGCAGCAGCTAAAGAACAGGGCAAACGTTGCCTTTTCCAACTTGCAGACTCTCGCTCCAAGAACTGAGGACTTGAAAAATCGGCTAATCGAAGAATCTGATACGTTGAATGGGCTTTCAGGGGAATTTGAAGAAAAACAAAGACAGGAGAACGAAATACGCAGCCAGCTAAACACTGTGCGAGCGGAAATCAGCAGGTTCGACATGTCCGAGTTGGATGCTGCCAGAGCTAAGAGAGAGCAAGTCTTTAGGCAGTACTATTCGCTTGAATCTGAACTGAAAACTAGGGAAAACCGCAAGAAAGACTTGGTTAAGCGTCTAGACGAGGTAAAAGAGAGAATTGATCAGGCTCAACAGAAAATTGAGCGGATGCAGAAGATAGTTAAAATTGCCGAGATCATCGTCGGCGTTCGAGATGCTTACAGAAGCATTCAACCTAAACTTCGCGGAGAATTTGTAAAAGTTTTGAGGAACTTTGTTCAGCAGGTTCTTGACAACTTTGTAAGCGGAGAAGGCTCAATGTTGAACGTTTTGGTTGATGACACTTACACGCCTTATGTTAAGAGCGAAAGCGGCGTTGAAAGAGAAGTTTCAAACCTTTCCGGCGGAGAGCGAACATTGCTTGCATTTGCCTATCGTCTTGGATTGGGTCAGTTGATTATGCAATCTCGGACAGGTCACGGGTTAAGTATGCTTCTTCTTGACGAGCCAACAGAGAGTCTTGGAACAGAAGACGGCTCCATAGACCGCTTGGCAGAAGCCATTTCACGCTTCAAAGCCATAGAACAGATCATAGCAGTAACGCACAGTGAGGCGTTTGCGGAGAAAGCTGAGCATGTAATAAGGCTTGAGAAAGAAGCAGGAGAAAGCAAAGTCTCAGTAGAGAAATCTTAAATGGGACATTGACCTTTCTACAATGCTGAGAGAGTAAGGGCATATGAATGGGAGAATAGTTTCTGGAATAATTCTTGTTCTACTTCTAACAGGTATGTTAAGCTTGGCTTTTAACATTCAGCCATTTAAAGCAGAAGTCAGTCTAGAAGAAAGTATTTGGCCTATGTTTCACCATGACGCTCAACATACTGGACGTAGTTCATATTTGGGTCCACAGAGAAATAATCTTGTTTGGATTCTGCGTCTACATGCTACAAACAGTTTCACAACTTCTCCGGCAATAGGTATCGATGGAACGGTGTATGCCGCTGTCGAAGACCTAGGTGATGGAAGACTCTACGCCATAGATCGTAATGGCACAATAAAATGGGTGTACGTGATGGAAGGGGGAATATGGTACTCCTCTCCAGCTCTTGGACTAGACGGAACTATATACGTGGGTGCAAGAGACGGCAATCTGTATGCAGTTAATCCCGGTGGGACTTCGCGTTGGAACTACTCTACAGGCGAGACAACCTTCGGAGTAGTATGTGCTCCAACAATTGATTCTAATGGAATTATTTATGTGGGTGCGGTTAATGGTCTTCATGCACTGAAACCGGATGGAACGCTTTTGTGGAAATGCCCCGTTGCCATAACGGTTTCTTCGCCTGCAGTAGGACCTAGCGGAATCATCTATGTTGGCTCGCTTGATGGGCAACTCTATGCAATTAGCCATAGCGGCGAGATTATTTGGACCTACGGCACGGACGCATCATGGGTTTCAGTATCGCCAGCCATTGATGCCGATGGTGTAATCTACTTTGCAGGTTATGAGAACGGAAAATTTTACGCGGTCAATCCAAATGGAGCTTTGAAATGGAGCTATTCCATAACGGGTACATATTTTGATTCTTCTGCGGTGATAGATACTGATAATACAGTCTATGTTGGTGGTGGCACAAGCCTTTATGCTTTTTATCCAAACGGTACCTTGAAATGGACTTTTCCCACAGAAGGAACTGTCGGCCTAGGTGCTGCTATTGGGGCAGATGGGACTGTGTATTTTGGGTCAGGAGACTATCGAGTCTATGCAGTAAGTCGAAATGGCACATTAGAATGGAGTTTTCTAACTGGCGGTTATGTCTGGGGGTCTCCATCGATCGATTCGCACGGAACACTTTACATCGGAGACTGGAATGCTAACCTCTATGCTATAGGCCCTGATATAGTTCCCTCGCCTCCACTTTTTGCCTCCATAAACCCGCTTTTTGCTTCAATATATGCTGGTCAGTCAGTAACATTTACGTCAACAGTCTTTGGCGGGACACCACCATACAGTTATCAATGGTACCTGAACGGCACTCCAGTTTCAGAAGCAATTTCGAGCAACTGGACCTTTGAACTGCAGACAACTGGAAACTGCAGTATTAACCTAAATGTGACGGACAGTTTAGGAAATACGGCACAATCAGAAACTGCCAATGCTGCAGTTGAAGCTTTTCTAAAACCAGTTCAGACGATAACCATGCCTCCTGGTGTTCCGACACCTTTCAAATTGGTTGAAGCTTTGGGATACATGTGGTTCTCAACGTCATGCCAGCAGTATATCGTCAGGATTGACCCAGCTAAAATTCTCATAAATGTTGAAGAGGCCACCAAAGTTTCGGGGAAGATAGCTCCTGATTACGACCCAAATACTGGAAGTTCGATCTTAGACGTATGGATTCCTGGTCTGGCGTATGCTGATGGTTTTCTTTGGACTGTGGCAAGCTATAGCGGACTTGGGACAGGATGTCTTGTTAAGTTTGACCCAGTCACATTCAATACTACACATTTCTTTGAACCGCTCCACTGTTATGGTGGATTTACAAATGTCATCTTTGATGGAAATGACACTTTGTACATTACAAGCAGAGACAACCTCAAACTACTGAAGTTTTCGATTTCTCAACAGAAATGGCTAACGGACGAGTACTTGGATATGACTTATGGCGTTTACGATGCAATGCTCATAAATAATACGATTTACTTTTCAGGTGATAGCGTTCTAGGAATAGGTTGTATCAACATTGAAAGCGGTGAGAAAGGCCTGTATAGCGCTCCAACAGCACAGAACTCAGTCTTTATGACGACGGATAAAAACGGCGAGATATGGTTCACGTCAAATCTCAACCATAAAGTTCATCACCTTCTGAAGAATGGAACAATACTCGAATTTGGCTTGGGATGGACTGGGCCTCCGCTTCATGAACCGGACGCTCCTTATGGTCTAGTTTTCGATGACATAGGAAACCTTTGGATCGCAGGGTTCAGCGCCAAAGTCATACTAAGCGTTAACGTATCAACACCAATCATTATAACAGAATATCCGATGCCCAATCAACCGTTCTACATTACAAAAGACAGTTTTGGAAACCTCTGGTCATGGGGACTTGGAAGTGTGGAAATGAACTTTGTGGTTGCTCATAACACAGCGGTAATTGACATCAAGCCTTCCAAAACAATAGTGGGACAAGGATATGCTGTATGCATTAACGCAACCGTACAAAACCAAGGAGACTACGAAGAAAACTTTAGACTCTACGTTAACGCTACTTCCATTGCATCTCAAGACATCACTCTGGCAAACGGAAACTCTGCAACCATAACCTTTACGTGGAATACAACAAATGTTCCATATGGCAACTATGCCATAAACGCCATAGCCACTACTGTTCTGGGCGAAATAGACACAACAGACAACACTTGCACCAGCGGCACAGTCACGGTTGCGATGGTAGGAGACTTAAACGCTGACGGAGAAGTAAACATACTAGACATAACTATAGTGGCTATTGCCTTCGACTCGAATGTAGGAGACTCACGCTACAATCCGAATGCAGACATAAACAATGATGGCAAAATCGAAATTCTAGACATAAGCATATTAGCAGTAAACTTTGGAAAAACAGCCTAACAACAACCCCATTTTTCACGCAAGTAACCGGAGATCTAACCAAAAACAAAAGCGAAGGTTATGAAATATAGCTTACTCTTCTTCGTATGTTTTCTTTTCTTTGACGACTAAGGTGTTTTCTTTGCCGCCTATCACCCTGAAATAATCTTTTAGCTCATTCTTGTGCAGAAACTTCCGTAAAAGCACCCGCAGATAGCTTCTTGAAACGCCTTCTTCCTGGCTTTTTACGACGATCTCATTTGTCGCTGCTGTCTCCACTTCTGCGTTTGTTTTTTCCTTCAAATATTTGGTCAACTCTTTGATGATTTCTCCTCCTTCGCCTTTAAGCTCCGAAATGTTGATTCTTGTTTCCACCATTTTTTTCACCTCATTTTCTAACCATTATCACTCTTACCTGATCGCACACGTCTTCACATGAATCAGCAATCATTTCTATAGCTTCGAAAAGCTGACTTACCAGAATGGCAACTCCAGCTTTAGGCAAATCTTCTTTCGCGATTAGTTTTCTTGCCTCTTCATGTATGTCGTCAACTTTTTCTTCTTCTCGTTCCACGGTATCCGCAGCCTGAAGAGCTTCTTCTGGTTGCCTCATCATCTTATCCACGCATTTTTTAACAGAAATGGCACACTCTTTCACGTTTTTAACCATTTCTACGAATTTATCTTTAATCAAGCTTGGCACGTGCTCCATTGGAATCGCGCCCAGTATTCGCGTGGATTCTCTGCTCCAATCCGCAATCATGTCCACTCTCTTTACGAGATCCATCAAATCTGCCCTGTCTGTTGGGGCAAGTTCGCCTTTTGAAATTTCATCCATTACTCTTCTTCGCAGTGCGTCTGCTTCTTTTTCGTTGTTTGACACTCTTTCGACGCATGACTGCATTTCTTTCTCGTTTTTCTCTATTGCCGCGCGTATTGCTTTCTCCAAATCTTCCAAAATCCCAGTTGTCAATGCCAGATGATGCTGTATGGTCGTCAATGCTCTTGTTTCTCTTCGCTTTTCAAACCATTTTATCAGTTCACTCAACAGCTATCTCCTCCTTTAATCCCACACTAGGATATGGGAATACATGTGCCTTTTCAGGTGGAAAGCTTATCGTAACCTTTTCGTCCGTATTAAACCATTCTTCAGTCAACGAAGGCTTAACAACAACCACCAAATCCTGATTTTCAAGTCTCACTTCATATCGCATGGTTGTTCCTTCAAAAGTAACCTTTTCCACCGTGCCCAAGATGGAAGTGCTGCTCTTCTTTTCCCCTCTTTTAAGCGTAAAAGTTTCTGGTCTTATCGCCAATACCACTCTTTCTCCTATTTTGATGTCTGTGCTGCATGCCTGAACTTTTATGTCGTCGCGGAGTTCTATTGTTGTCGTATTTTGGCTTACGTCTGAAATGTAACCTTCCAAGAAGTTTGATTCGCCGATGAAATGAGCCACAAAAATGGTTTTCGGGTTCATGTATGATTCGTTCGGAGTGCCCACCTGCAACACCTTGCCTTTCTTCATAACTGCTATTCTGTCTGAGATTGCCATGGCTTCCGACTGATCGTGTGTCACGTGTATGGCTGTTAGCCCCAAATCGTTCGCCATTCGTCTTATTTCATATCTAAGTTCATTCCTTACTTTTGCATCCAACTGCCCCAAAGGTTCGTCTAGAAGCAGTGTTTTTGCTCCAGCTGCCAGTGCTCTCGCAACGGCTATTCGCTGCATCATTCCCCCGCTCAACTCGTTTGGAAACGCATCTAAGCGTTCATGAAGCCTAACCATTTCCAGCACTTCATGACCTATTGTATCAGATTTTTTCATGTCAAAACCTTTCACTCTTGGACCGTAGGTCACGTTGTTCCAAGCGTCCATATGAGGAAATAATGCGAATGTTTGAAAAACAAATCCAATGTCCCTGTCTTCAGGAGGAACATCGTTAACAAGCTTTTCTCCAATGTAAATTTCGCCTTCATCCGGCTGGATTAATCCTGCAACAAGCCTAAGCAGAGTTGTTTTTCCGCATCCGCTTGGACCGAGCAGAGCGAAGTATTCTTTATCACGGATGTGGAGGCTGACGTTGTTTACGGCGACGAGTTTGCCAAACTTTTTTGTTACGTTTTCTATCCGTATGTCAGGCACTGATTAGTTTTCCTCCATGCACCGCCGAGCTTTTTCAAAGGTATTGATAGGATGAATTCTGCTATTAAGCATGTTAGTATCTTCCCTTTCCCTTTACTAGAAGTCTCAACGCTAACAGTATTATGAA
>DATBWI010000009.1:0-11799 GCA_036514855.1 Bathyarchaeia archaeon
TTGAGGCTTCGCTTTCTAAAGGCTGCAAGTATCATGTGGAGAACCCTGCGCCAACAGACGTTGATTATGAGTTGGCTGGGAAACTTGCAACAGCGCCAGAGGCTGCGGCTAGGATAAGGCGGTTGGCTGAGCTTGTTGATAGCCACAAGTCTACTTTGATTTTTGTGAACAGTAGAGGCATCGCGGAGATGTTGGGACACAAGTTCAGCCAGCTACAGCGAAGCGACATAGCTGTTCACCACGGCTCTTTATCCAAAGAAGAACGCGTACAAATCGAAGACGAGTTCAAGGCGGGCGTTTTGAAGGCGATAATCTGCACAAGCACCTTGGAGCTTGGCATAGACATTGGCAACGTTGACTTGGTTATTCAATACTTATCGCCGAGGCAAGTTAGCAGCCTAATCCAAAGAGTCGGGCGTAGCGGACACCGCTTAAACATGCTTTCAGAAGGCGTCATCATTTCGGCGTATCCGGACGACACCCTTGAATCTGTTGCAGCCGTGCGTAACGCTTACGGAAACAGAATTGAACCCGTCATAATTCATGAAGAGGCTTTGGACGTTTTGGCTCATCAAGTCATCGGGATTCTTATGGATAAGGAAAACGTTAGCGTGGAAGAAGTGTTATCACTAGTTCGGAGAGCTTACCCGTATCGCCACTTGAAGAAGGGCAAGCTTTTGACTGTGATAGACTTTTTAGCCACGCTTGGCGAATTGTGGATTGATGAAGAAGGAAAGCTTTTGAGGAAGGCAAGAAAGACCAGAAGCTACTACTTTGAGAATTTATCAACGATTCCTGACGAAAGACGCTATCCAATAGTAAATGTGATTTCAGACAGGAAAATCGGCACATTAGGCGACGAGTTCATGGCTTTAAGAGCTCGCGTCGGATTGAATTTTATTGTCAGAGGAAAGGTTTGGCGCATTGTGCAAATAGAAGAGGAAAACGGAACGGTTTACGTTGTTCCTTCCGAAGACATGTTTGCGGCGATTCCCGGATGGGACGGCGAAATCCTTCCTGTTCCGTTTGAGTTAGCTCAGGAAACAGGGAGACTGCGAGAAGAAATTGGAAAGGCGTTGAAAGACACGGGAAAAGGTGAGGTTGTTGCTGAAAAGCTTGCTGAAGGATTTGCCACTGATAAAACAGCCTTATCCAATGTTGTGCATGAAGTTGAAGAACATCTGAAGGAAGGCGCCCCTCTGCCCACGCATAACCATATCCTCATCGAAGCCTTCGACAAATACCTAATTATCCACGCCTGTTTTGGAGAGATCGTTAACAGCACTTTAGGCGGGATTTTCGACACATTACTTTCAGACAAGGAAATCATTGTTGGCTGGTGGAACGACGGCTACCGCATACTCATAGAAACCCAACGCAATATTGGATCGCAGGAAATTGAGAAAATGCCTGCAATCCTCTTCAATCTGATGGACGAAGCTGTAGACAAGACTTTCGAGGATTATTTGAAATCTAGGTTTCCATTTTCTTACAAGATGAAGTCGGTTGCTGAACGTTTTGGCGCTTTGCCTCGCGGAAAAACCATGAGCTACGAGAGACAAGGTAGGCTTCCATCAGTATTCAATGGCACTCCGATCTATGATGAGACTTTGCGCGAGGCGATGCTTGAGAATGTGGACGTGGCAAAGGTTAAAGAAATTATGCGCAGTGTTAGAGATGGAAAAATCAAGGTCAGCACGTTGTACCGCTCTGAGAAACCAACGCCTCTAGCCTATCACATTCTTGCGAAATATTCAGATATTTCAGAGTTGATGGCTCCTGAACGCGTTTTGTTGAGCAACTTAGATAAAATGAAAAAAGCAATAGAGGCAAGAACCGCTGTGCTGCTTTGCATGGCGTGTGGCGATTGGACAAGCGAGAAGAAGATTAAGAGCCTGCCTGAAAACCCATCGTGCGAAAAATGTCAATCAAGGCTATTAGCGCTTCTATATCCAAACCAAGACGCAAAACACGTGCGTGAAGTTTTGAAGAGAAGGCGCGAAGGCAAGGCGTTGACGGAACAAGAGCTTAGAGAGTTGGCGCATGCTAGGCGCACAGCCGATCTGGTGTTGAGTTATGGCAAAAACGCGATAGTAGCCCTAGAAGTCAGAGGTGTAGGTCCAGAAACTGCTTTTAGAATTCTTGGGAAAATGCATCCGGAAGAGGATGAGTTTTATTTAGACTTGCTTAGGGCAAAAATCCAGTATCTGCGTACAAGAGAATTCTGGGAGGATAAGGAGAACCAAAAACGATCTTTCTGAATCGTTAATCCTGCTTTTTCTTTGCAAATAACCTTCCGACGCTAGGCACTATGTGAAATAGCAATGTAATGAGCAAAGCGAATATTACAAACGAGTGTATATCGGCGGCAAGCGCCCTGTTAAGAAGCCCAGCAGTCAAATTCGAGACAAAGTCGCTTGTTCTTATGTCCCAACCATAACCTGACACGATGCTCACTACGAGCAGCAGCAGTGTGAGCCAGCCGGATATGCGTTGAATCCTGCTCCAAAAGTTTTTAGAGCCCAAGGCTCTTCATCCCCAAGGCTTATGGTGAAGCAGGAATTTCCCCCTCGTCCGAGTAGCCTCTGCTCTCCCAGAAACCTTTGAAGTCGAAGTTGACAAGTTCTATGTGGTTAAGATAGCTTATCCACTTGTACCCCCACTTTCCGGGGACTACCAAGCGTAGCTTCTCAGATAGCGGTTCGCCGTTGAGTTCGTAAGCTATAATTATGTCTGGGCGCATGGTCGTGCTTACAGTCAAGTCTGTGGCGTAACCATCACCACTAGCTGTGAAGGCAATTTTAACGGCGTCAGGAGAGGCTTCAGCTTTTTCAAGTAGGAGACTGAGCTTTACTCCAGTCCAGTTTCCTTGGGCGACGGGATAACTTGGGTAGTCCACGCAATAGAGTACAGCGCTCACGGTGGTTCTTGGCATTGCGTTAAGCTCGTCCAAGGTTAGATTCAGTGGATTTTGAACCAAGCCATTAACAACTAAGCTCCAATCATCTGTGTTTCCTGAAGTCTGCTTGGAAAAAGTTGCGAATAATGCACTTGCCAATATGGCTGTTAGTATTCCAGCGGCAATCACAAACACGATTAGTAATTTGACTTTGCTCATTATTCGATGCTTCCAGACTTAGAAATATGACGTACGTCATATATTATCCTTTTGCACCAAAGAAGCTGAATGTGACCAATCAATGATAGGTCACGATTTATCAAGAGACCTGTAACAAGTCTCGATGACCATTCAGAATTCAAACACAATGCAGAAGTTATCCCTTTTAGCATTCATTATAAGCATAGATAATAGGAGTAACATGTTTCGCTGTAGGGACACTCCACTACATTGTCAAGAAGAATCTCAATCAGAAGAGTCTTTAACGTGTTTAGTCAGAATCTCTAACGTTGTGCGCAGCTTCGTGTTTTCCGCCCTGATCTTATCTTTACCCAACGCATGCATTTGCTCGGTCATCTCCCTGACAACTTCTGCAAATTTCACACCTTCTGCGGCAGAAACATATTCAACGCGGAATCTTTGGGGACTTAGCCCGAGCTTCTGTAGCATCGGTGCTAACGCGTCCATCCTAGCTTTCATTTTGTAGTTTCCGCTTATATAGTGGCAGTCGTACGGCAAGTGACATGCACCAACTAACACCATTCCAGCCCCCAACCTTAACGCTTCGAGAACAAAATTGCGGTCAACCCGCCCTGAACACATAACGCGTATCGCCCTTATTGTGGGCGGATATTCAAACCTGCTCGTACCCGCCAAGTCAGCACCCGCATAGCTGCACCAGTTGCAGAGAAAAGCCAAAATCTTATCCTCAGGATTCGTCTCCAACGCTGCTCTTATCTGCGCGACGATTTGAGCGTCTGTGAAGTGCATCTGCGTTATCGCATCTGCGGGACATTCTGCCACGCAAGTTCCGCATCCATGACACATTGCAGTTGCTACCTCCGCAGCCTCTCCCTCTGGTGCTTTTATGGCGCCGTAGGGACAAGCTCTAGCGCAGACGCCGCATTTCACTTTCGTGTTGCGGCACTTCAGCGGGTCAACCACAGCCACAATAGGCTCAATCTTCCACTCAGGCTTTGAAAGTATCGTGGCTGCTCGAGCCGCTGCACCCATTCCTTGGGAGACACTGTAGGACACGTCTTTTGATCCTTGACACGCTCCAGCAATAAAAACGCCATCCGCAGGCGTGTCTAGGGGCTTAAGCTTCGGATGGCTCTCCATGAAGAAGCCGTCACTGCCGCGGCTTATATTGAAAATTCTGGCAACTTCTTCTGAGCCTTTACTTGGAATAGATGCTGTGGCCAACACAACCATGTCGCTTCTAACTTCCACTTGCTCACCATTTTCCTTTTCGGCAAAAACCATTAGACTCTTAGTTTCAGGTTCTTTAACAACTTCCCGGTTGGTAAGCTTTACGCGAATGAAGTTGATGCCGAGGTTCTGAGCTTTTCTGTAAAAATCCTCATTACCCTTTCTACTAGCACGCATGTCAGTGTACAACACGTTAATTTTCAGTTTATCGCCATACTTCTCTTTGAGAAAAACGGCACTCTTTAGCGTAAGCATGCAACAGAAGCCCGAACAATACTCAAACTTTTTGATGTCTCTGGAACCCACACACTGAATATAAGTCAAACTGTCGGGCATTTTGCCGTCAGAGGGTTTCGCAAGCTTTCCAATGACCTGCGTTCCAGAATCTAGTATTCGTTCAAGCTGCAATGCTGTAACAACGTCTTTGTACTTGCCAAAGCCATAATTTTCCAAGTCGTACGGTTCATAGACGTCGAAGCCTGTTGCGATAACAATGCAACCGACATCAAACTTCAATTCTTCTGGTTTCTGTTCAAAATCCACTGCGTTAACTGGGCAAATTTCTTGGCAAGCTCTGCAGTTTCCATCCTTGAAATACAAACAGTTTTCCTTATCAATCGTGTAAGTTGATGGAGTAGCATCGACGAAAGGCTTGTAGATAGCTTTTCGCATCCTCATACCAGCGTCAAAATTGTTAGGCACTTGAATTGGACACTTTTCCGCGCATCTGTCACAGCTTATGCATTTGTTTTCATCCACAAACCGCGGTTTCCTAACAACTCTAACCTTGTAACTGCCAATTACACCCTCAACTTCCTTAACTTCAGAATACGTGAGCAACCTGATATTCGGATGCACAGCAACTGCACCTATTCTGGTGGCAACGCACGAAAACCTTGGACAGTGGATCTGCTGAGGACAGTTTGAACACTCAAAAAAGGGAAAAGTCTTACCAAACTGCGCCATGTGGCCGCCAATGATCTCACCCCTATCAACTAAGTAAACCAAATATCCCATTTCTGCAAGGTCAAGGGCAGCACTTGTACCGGCAACACCCGCACCTACTACCAACGCTCTGCTGGTTACGGGCACCTTAATCACGTTTAATGGTTCAAGTAACCGCACTTTTGCAGTCGCCATCTTCACTAATTCCTTTGCCTTCTCTGTTGCCTCTTTAGGCGTGCTTGGGTGACACCAAGATGAAAATTCGCGGATGTTTGCCATCTCAAACAAGAACGGGTTCAAGCCAGTTTCTGAGACGGTTCGGCGAAAAGTAGGCTCATGCATCCTTGGAGAACATGCAGCCACAACAACACGATTCAACTTGTAATCTCTTATACCTTTCCTAATCTCTTCTTGACCAGGATCGGCACACGTGTAACGGTTTGTCTTGACGTAAACCACGTTTGGCAGCTTACGAGCGTATTCAGCCACATCTTCTACATCTATGACACTGGCGATGTTGAGACCGCAATGGCATATGAATACGCCGATTCGAGGCTCTTCAGGGCTAGGAACTGTTCGCTCAGTTACGGTTTTTCACCTCTTACTAGTAGAACGCTCCTAACCTGAGCCACAATTTGCTCGTCAGTATAGTGTGGCATAGTTATAGCATCCATTGGACAAGCAGAACCGCAGATTCCGCATCCCCGGCACAATCCATCATTAACCTTGGCCAACTCTTTCTCACCTACTTTCTCGAAGTCTATTGCATTATAACTGCAGGCAAATCCACAGATTCTGCAGCCACTGCATAACTCTTCGTTCACTTGAGCAACGATTGGCTCAACAATCCATGTTCCCTTGCTTAACACAGTTGCAGCTTGAGCTGCCGCACCACTACCTTGCGCCACAGAATAGGGAATGTCCTTTAAACCTTGGCATGCACCTGCCAAAAATATTCCAGGCACCTCTACATCTGTTGGCCTAATTTTGGGTTGGCATTCTGCGAAGAAACCATCTTTGCTCAAGGGTATGTTGAGGATTTTGGCTAGGTCAACCGCTGTCTTGGCGGGGACTGCGGCGTTTGCCAGAATCACCATTTCAGCTTCAGCTTTGACAGGTTCACCGTCTTCTGTTTCAGCGTAAACCGTGAGGTTTTTGGTTTTAGGATCTTCAGTTATTCGCCGATTTTCCAGCTTAACCCTGATGAAGTTGACTCCAGATTTCTGAGCCCTGTTGAAGAACTCCTCGTAGCCTTTGAAGTTGCTTCGCATATCATTATAAAACACGTAGACTTGAATGGCGTCTTTATACTTTTCTTTAAGCATGACCGTATGCTTCAGCGTGTACATGCAGCAAAAACCTGAGCAATATTCATACTTGTTGATATCACGAGAGCCTACACATTGAATGAAAGCAACAGAGTGCGGTTTCTGTCCGTCTGAGGCCCGAATGACTTTGCCGCCGGTTGGTCCGGCTGCTAGTATAAGCCTTTCAAACTCCAAGGCCGTGAACACATTTTCGTATTTTCCATAGCCATAGCACTCCATGTCCTCAGGGTTATTCATAGCATAGCCTATGGCAACTATTATGGCTCCAACATTGACTTCGACTTCCTCAGGCTTCTGATCGAAATTTATGGCTTGCCGGGCACCGCAAGCGTCAACGCACTTGTAGCATTCAATACAGTAGTCTTTATTGATTGTGTAGATAAGCGGAACAGCTTGATCGAATGGAACAGAAATGGCTTTTCTCACGCCTAATTTCATGTCAGAAGGATTTGGATACTCAATGGGGCAAGCATCTCTACATTCGCCACATCCAGTACAGTTTGCGGCTAATACGTACCGAGGATTTTTTCGAATCTTTACCGTAAAATTCCCCACATGCCCATCAACTTTCAAAATGTCAGCAAAAGAGATTATTTCAATGTTCGGGTGCCGCCCTACATCCACCATTTTTGGGCCTTCGATGCATATGCTACAGTCAAGAGTTGGAAATGTCTTGTCTAATAGTGCCATATGACCGCCGATAGTCTCGGTTTTCTCAACCAAGTAAACCTTGAATCCCATGTCAGCCAAGTCTAAGGCTGCATTTATGCCTGCGATGCCGCCGCCGATAACCATTGCTTTCTTCACTACAGGCAATTCTACGGGCTTCAACGGTTTGATTAGCCTTGCCTTGGCGACTGCCATCTTCGCTATGTCTTTGGCTTTTTCTGTCGCCTCTTTAGGCGTGTTTTGGTGGCAATAAGATGAAAATTCGCGGATGTTTGCCATCTCAAACAAGAACGGGTTCAAGCCAGCTTGGGAAACACACCTTTGAAAAGTTGGCTCGTAAAGCCTAGGCGAACAGCCAGCCACAACAATGCGGTTAAGCCGCTGCTTTTTTATCGCAGCTATTATTTCAGCTTGACCTTGGCGGCTGCACGGATGATTCATGTTTTCCGCGTAAACCACGTTTGGCAATGTTTTAGCATATTTTGTCAAGTCCTCAACATCTATTACTGATGCTATGTGAGAACCGCACTGGCAAACGAAAACCCCTATTCGCGGCTCTTCCGCTTCTACTGTTTTTTCAGGCATGTTGCGTCGCCTTCCATTCAAATCTCTTCTCTACGGATTCCATGAGTTTTCGAGAGCCTTTAGCTTTCAACTCTTTAGCCATTTCCACCGGTGAAGTCAGTCTCTCCAACGCTTTGTTCCACGCGCCGGAATGAACTGGAGTGTGGACTATTCTAGTTCGTTTCAATTCTAAAGCGTCCTCAATCGGGCAAACTGCCTTGCAGGCTCCACAGTAAACGCAAAACGTCTCATCCACATGAACTTTATTATCTTCATCTGAAAAGTAAAGTGCACCAGTTATGGGGCAAACATCCAAGCAGTCCATGCAGCCTTCTGGACATTTTTCAGGGTTAATCGCGATTCTTCCATGAAAGAATTTTCGGACGCGCAAGACTCCTTCTGGGCATTTGAATTCGCAGATTCTGCAGCAGGGGCAATTCTCTTTTTCAACGTTGATCGTGACTTTGAGTTCCTTTCTTTTCTTCTTAGATAGAGAACGCACATTTTCAACAGCTCTTCCATCAGTACTCAACCATGTAATTCCGATCAAGTTCAGTGGACACACCTCTTCGCGTTTTACACGATCTGCAGGGTATTTGCTTGCGTCCACTTGAATGTCGCGTACCAATTGCGGGAAGCTTTCTTTTTCAATCACGGAGAGATTATGTTCGCCATTCAATGTTACTTTTATTGCTCCGTAAGGGCAGAGTATATCGCATATTCCGCAGAAGTTGCATTTTGCCAAATCTATGTCGATTTTTGCTTTCTTCGTTTTTTCTCCTTGTGTTTTTGGCTGGCTTTCAATTTTAATAGCTTCTTTCGGGCATGCGTAATAGCAGATTTGGCAGCCTACGCAATTGTCTCTGTCAAGCTTAAGCCTATAGCTCTTCACGTGAAGAATCCATTCCAGCGTCAATGCTTTGGCTGTGTCAGTCTTTATGGTTTTTAGCGGCATTCACGAACCCACCAAACGTTTCCCAATAATGCTAGACATTTTTGAAAAACAACCCACAGAGTGACTGTTTCATCAGGAAAGTGACACATCTGTTTATTCACGTTGCTCGCCATGGTTAATAAGATATCATTCAGAAGGGATGATATGATATAAGTGTTGCTTGCGGTTTCATTTGATTTTCTTGTTGAGCTTGCGAGACTGTTTGTGTTTTAAATTAATCGTTTTTGTTCGCAGAGCGTTTGTTGCAGATCGCGACGTGGCATTTTAAGTCGTCATCTTCAAGAATAGATGCCTTTAGTCCAGAAACCTGTAGCAGTTTTTTGAATTTTTGCGCTGTAAATTTCTTTTTTAAGCCTGTAATTACGATTGTGGCGTGGGATTTTGCTACTCGTTTTATTTCGTTGAGGCTTTTCTTTGGGTCTGGCATGTTTTGAATGAGCGTAAATCCGAAAACAAGGTCGAAGGCTTTCTCTTTTAGAGGCATGTTGTCAGCGTCAGCCAAGATTAAATGCACATTTGGAAAACTCCTTGCATTTTGTTTCGCATAAAACAGCGTCTTCTTTGATGTGTCTAAGGCTACGATTGTTTCGGCTCTAGCGGCAATGCGGCTGAACAGAAGCCCTGTTCCGCAGCCAACGTCTAAAACAGAACCATAATGAGCCATGTTTAAGCTTTTCAGTGCTGCTTCGAACTTTGCGTTTTGTTCTTCAGCATATCGCATGTCATACATGTGTGCTGTCTGATCGTAACGCTTCATTACTTCGCGTTTTTTGTGCCAGTCGCTCAACAAGGGTTCCTTCAGAAATTTTATGTGTGTAAACCTTTCTAAAACTATTGGCGATAAAGCATTGCATGATTCAAAGCATTTGACAGTCCTGATAGAGCCGCATGTTGAAGAGGCTGAGGTAGCCGTTAAAGACGCTGTTTCGCAGCATAAAATGCTTCTTGTTGTAGGCAACTGTTGGGTGGATTACGTTGGAAGAGCGAAATCCAAGCTTGAACCTGGCGAACGCATGTTGATAATCAAAGAGGACGGCTCAGTTCTTGTTCACCGTTCAATCGGCTACGAACCGGTAAATTGGCAACCTCCAGGCTGCATCTTCAGCGTTCATGCCAAAGATGGTGTTTTGGAAATTCGCGCTGTGCGACAGAAACCTCACGAGTCCGTTAGAGTGTCTTTTGACAGGGTGTACATGGTTTCTGCGATGAGTCTCGCGGATTCTGGGCAATTCTCTCTTTACGCAAGTGAAGAGGATATGCATAAGGCGGTTTTGCTTAAGCCTTCGCTTCTGGAGGATGGGTTTAAGCCTATAAGTTATGAGAAGAAGGTTGAGCCGGGGTTTGTTGACGTTTACGGTGTTGATAAGAATGGAAGGCTTGTTGTTGTGGAGATTAAGCGAAAGACTGCGGGAAAGGAAGCGGCGTTTCAGCTTGCCAAATACATTGACGCAATTAGAAGTAAAGCAGATCGTGAAGTACGCGGAATCTTGGCAGCACCGGACATTGCCAAAAATGTTCAGAGATTATTGGCGACGCTTGGACTGGAGTTTAAGGCGTTGGACCCGAAGAAATGTGCGGACATTTTGAGAAAAGCTGAAACGAAAAAGTTGGAGACGTTTTTCAAAGAGTAAACGCAAAAGGTTTTTGAGAAAAACTAAATTAGTAGGTTTAGTGATTTAGGTTGAGGTTTTAAGCGTGAATATTTGGAAAGACATCCCATCAGGCGATAAACCGCCGGAACTGCTCAACATGGTAGTAGAAGTAATGATGGGTTCTAGAGATAAATATGAATATGACCCTAAATGGGAAAGCTTCGTCTTAGACCGCATAATACCTTCATCCGTCGTCTTTCCCGTAGATTATGGCTTTGTTCCACAAACATGGTTTGACGACAACGACCCGCTTGACATAATGGTTACGAGTTATGAACCGTTAGAGGTTGGATGCATAGTCAAGGTTAGAGTCATAGGCGCATTGATAGTGGAGGATGAGGAAGGCGAAGACCCAAAAATACTGTCAGTACTTGTTAATGATGCACGGTTTAAAGGCTATAAGGACATAACTGATGTTCATGAGAACAAGCTCATTGAAATTCAGGAATTCTTTGAGACCTACAAGCGGTTAGAACCACATAAGTGGATCAAATTCAAAGAGTGGAAGAACGCGGAAGAAGCCATGAAAATCGTAGACTATGCAATTAAACGATTCAAAGAACTCAAAGTAACTTGAGATCACACCCTGATGGTTAAGAAATGCCTGAGAGGAATATATGAAGGCAAAATCCAGTAACTCTTAAATCGCTCATCGAACTGTTCTCGTTGTCATGGTTGAGGTTAAGCTGGCGAATGAAATTTGAGAAAGTATCTAATCAGCTTCCTCGCGGGATTAATCGTCCTATGCGTGATGACTTGGCTAATCGTAACTTTCATGCCGGATTCCGACTTCAAAAATCTTCCACTGTACACGTTTAGCACAGTTTCCCGCATCACAATCACGCTATTACTTTCAATTGCTTGGGGCGTCTCCTTCGGTATATTAGCTGCCACAAATAGAGTGGCTTCATACATTCTTACGCCTTTCATAGACCTTTTACAGTCGATTCCCATTCTGGGATATTTTCCAATGGTAATCGGCTTTCTAATCACATCAGGCTCTTTAGGCATCGAGCTGTCTGTAATTGTATTGCTTTTCACTTCTATGGCGTGGGCCATCTTCTTCGGAGTCTTAGGCGCAGTTCGAGGCATCCCAACAAACGTTGCAGAATCAGCCCGAGGCTTCGGTCTAACAGGATGGCGATACGTTAGACACGTAATCCTGCCCGCAATCGCTCCAGCAATCGTTTCAGGAGCAAACCTAGCATGGTGTGACGGCTGGTTCTTCATGATAGCGGCAGAATACATACAATATCGAGGAAATGTCTATACACCAACTTCAGGAGGACTTGGCTCTCTGCTTGCAAAGACCGCCTATGAAACTCAAGACATGAACGCTGCAATAATCCTTCTCGT
>DATBWI010000010.1:0-6030 GCA_036514855.1 Bathyarchaeia archaeon
ACCTATATGGCGGTGGCGATGGCATCCAACTCGAGTATTCTTCCAACAACAGCATAACTGGAAACAACATAAAAGACAACTGGTATGGCATTTGGCTCGATTATTCTTCAGACAATTTTTTCTATCATAACAACTTCGTCAACTATGCTTCACAAGCGGGTGCGACCACTGTATGTGTAAATGTTTGGGATGATGGTTATCCTTCTGGCGGAAACTACTGGAGCGATCATACTGGCGTAGACTTGTACAGTGGGCCTTACCAGAATGAGACTGGAAGTGATGGTATAGGCGACATACCATACACTATATATCCAAACAATACTGACGGATACCCTCTCACAGGATCATTTACGGTTTTTGATGCGGGAACTTGGAATGAAGTAAACTATAACGTCAATATCGCCAGCAATTCCACTCTTTCAAGTTTCTATTTCAACCCAGATGAAGGAGCATTCATACACTTTAACGTAACCGAATCAAACGGCACAACAGGCTTTTGCAGAGTAGCAATCCCAAAACAATTGTTATGGGTTGAAAACAGGCAATGGATTGTTCACGTAGGCAACGAGCCAATTGTTCCAACAATAGCCGAAGACGCTAATCATACATACTTCTATTTCACCTACAGCCACAGCACAAAAACCATAAGAATAACAGGAACAGACGCAGTCCCAGAATTCGCATCAGCCATAATCCTACCACTATTCACAGCTCTCACCCTGCTTACTGTCATCTTCAAAAGGAGAAAAAACCGTTAAAACATTTCAACAGATTTCCCTGCATGCCTCCTTGAAAAAATTGGTTTTTCCCATTATGAGTATTTTTTACAACATTCGATTTTTGCTGATATGGTTCAGAAGTCGAAAATAACCCAAACCCAACTTCTCTTATGCGCCTGCGCAAACTCTTATACATCCCTTAGAAAGACACACTTGAATATTCCACTTGCACCTTCAAACGAAGGCTCAATCTATAAATAAGGGGGGCTAGGCGTTTTTGCTCTCTACAACTCGACAATTTTCACGTCACGCTTAACCGTATCCAAAAACCCAATAGTTGACTTACCCGTCAAATAACCGCAAACTTCACCAGGATTCACAACCAACGTCTTACCTTTCCGATAAACCTTCGGCCCATGCGAATGCCCGTGAACAACGACGTCAAAACCTCCACTGTTGATTAGAGCCTTCAAAAGCTCTTCCTCATTTCCATGCAGCAAAGCAATTCTCAAACCGTCAGCAATTACTTCGGCAAAGCTTCCACGTATCTCAAAACCTTCATGCTCGCTGAAACGCTTTTTCAGAAGCTCATGGTCTCCGTCATTGTTGCCGAAGACACCGACTAGTTTTGCTTTTAATTCTTTGAATTTTGGAATAACGAATGGTGCCACGTAGTCTCCAGCATGAAGCACGAGTTCAACATTTTCACTGTTCAACTTTTTCACAGCTTTTTCAACCATGGGCAAATGGTCATGCGTGTCGGAAATCAGACCCACTAGCATTTTTTTCGCCATTCATCATTCTTCGTTTATGGAAAATAAAGCCTTTTCCCAAGTTTCTCCGTTATAGAAGTCTGTTATAGAGAATATTACTGCAACAAGAATAATGAAAACCACGAAACAGTCCTTTTAACATCCGAACGCCCTCTTTTTCAATCCTAGAAAAAATTTCTAAAAGAGGAAACTAGAAAATGAATACTTTGGCTCCGACCCCTTCCTCGAAAAGAAGAGACAGGCTCTACATAATCGCAGAAATATTGGAGATCGCGAAAGATGGCACTTTGAAAACTCAAATCATGTACAGAGCAAATCTTAGCTTTACCCAACTTAATGATTATCTCAGGTTCATGCTAAGGATTAGCCTATTAGAAAAAATCCTTGTAAATGACAAAGACATGTACAAGACAACAGACAAGGGCTTAGATTTCCTTCAACGCTACCACGAGATAAACGAACTTCTTAAAACCAATGATGGCGGCTACAAAAACAACATCAAAATACCGCCTCCGCATCTGCTGAGGAAGAATTAGAGGATCATTCAGAAAGAGACAACTAGTGGATCAGAAAATAGAGCATTCACTGGAACAAAATTTATTTCGTTTTTGGATTTTTCGTTTTTAAGTATTCTTGAACTTTTTCTCTTATGTCGGGGAAGTCGTCCAACATTGCTTTCATGACTTGCCATCGGATTTCTTGAGATTTCGATTTGGCGTCCATTCTTTTCAGGCGTCCATTTCGACTATTATGTAGCAATACACCATATAAGCTTTATCCCTAAACCGTAACACCCACGAAAGCTAGCAAAAGAATAAGAAACTAGCAGGGGTTCAGCGGCTGTTGACAGATATTTGAACTAGAATAATCATCCACAAAATTTAAATGAGTGGTTTACGGAAAAGTTATAATCAAGGAGAAAGGAGACTTGAAGAGGCAAATTCCGTTAGTGGTTATTATAATTCTTCTAGTTTCTGCAAGCATTATGCTTGTATCCGCAGAACCTGCACTGAACAGCATATTGGACACGTTAGGATACACCAACAGAACGCTCACAACAATCGAAACGTTCGGACGGGGCATGTATGAAGTAACGCTTCTTGCTGAGTACGCCGGATATCACCTTCAAAATAATCTAAGCTGGTATATTGTCGGTTCGAGCGACTTCAATGAAATCTTTAAAGGACCAGACGGCAACTCCGGCTTGACCAGTCCACAAATAACAAAACAGTTCACAACCTACTATGAGTTCGGATTGTGCATGTGGTCGCCCGACCTGTCGGGAATCAGATGGTTCTCGCAACAAAGCCTAAACAGTGACGGGGAAAAACACGTAACAGTTTATCGGAGCGATGATGACCCAAGCGTTTTCCTCATAGGCTTTGAGAACCTTAATCAAGGAGGGGACATGGATTATCAAGACATGATCATAAAACTGCAACTGCTTTCGCCAGTTGGTGGTGTGTGGCTTCCAGTGGACAAGGTTGGATTTCTGACGCCTTACCTAGGCTTGTCAGTGATGGTCTCTGCAATCTGCGCAGTCTTCGGCTATGCGAAGAAAGGAAAGAAAAAGAAAAACTAGCTTCTCCTTCTTTTTTCCAGCATCAGCTTACATTCTAGAACGCCAAGGTAACCGGCACAAGCAAGATTCTGTCGCCCGAAATATTTTCTTCACGGAATACTTGCTTTATTTGGCGTCCCCCCTCATGTTTGGTAAAGCGCTAGCTGTTGACTACAATGTATGTAAGAATTTTACAAGCTAATGCAAAGGAAAAGAAGCGCCTTATCACTTCTTTTGTGGTTCCAGCACACAACAGCGAACGCAATATTTACAATTGCATAAATCGTCTTTTCAAACGATCGGAAGAACGCACTAAAGCGTGCGAAATAATCGTTGTGGATGACGGTAGCAACGATGACACTTATGAAAGGGCTTGGTCAGCCATAGAACGCAATCGCGCAAGACACCCACTTGTCAGAGCAAAAGTAATTAGACATTCAGCCAGTCTAGGAAAAGCTGAGGCAATCAAAACAGGTGCGAGCAAGGCGTTAGGGCACGTGGTAGTTGTTAATCCGAACACCGCTTGAAAAATATCGCTTACAATCACTATTGGATTTTTATCTATCCCATATTTTTAGATCAATTTCCTGTGCAAAATGATTTTTAAGCATAATCCCATTTGATTCCGAGGAACAGAAATGCATGTTGAAGGCGTTCTCTTTGACCTATTCGATACCCTAGTCTTGCTTGAGACCAACGAAGCTGATTATCCGCAAAGCCTCAGAAAACTCCATGAATATTTAGATAGAAATGGCGTAAACGTTTCTTATGAAGAGTTCAAGCGAGCATACTTTGAAGTTAGAGACAGATTATATTCAGAATCACGCCAAAACTTGGAAGAACCACACTTCAATATTCGAATCTCACAAACACTAGAAAAGTTAGGCTATAGTTTCGCCGTCTCAGACCCAATCATAAAAGGTGCGGCGACCGCTTTCGGCAACGAATTCATACACCACATCCACTTGGACGCGGAGACCAAGGATGTTCTTCAGAAACTCCACGGAAAATATAAGATCGGCATAGTTTCCAATTTTGCTCTTCCAGAATATTGTTGGAAACTGTTGGAAGAATTTGGCTTAAAACAGTTTTTTGATGCTGTCGTAATCAGCGGTGAGATTAATAGACGCAAACCCAGCCCAGAAATCTTTCAAAAAGCGCTGAATACTTTGGGCGTTGATGCTTCTAAAGCGGTTTTCGTTGGCGATATGTTGGATACAGACATTAGAGGTTCCAAAGGTGTTGGCATGAAAACTATCCTTATCAAAAGAAGACCCATAGAAAACACAGACATCAAACCAGATAAAATCATTACCAACCTGAGCGAATTGTTTACACTTATTGGGGATTGCTGATTATCCAATGACAATGCATGTTAAGATCGAAAGAAACCTTTATATCGACTGGAATGCCCAGATTGTTTTTGGCGAATGAACTAGCCCCGCAATTTTACGGCGGCGGCTCAACCCCGACCATAAAGGCGTAATTGCCCTACAGAATGAGGATGGTTGGCCTCCAGTTGCGGGGACAAACATGTAGACCTGATACGCTAAACATGTTAGGTCTGAATTGGGCTTTGACGTTTGGTGGTAGTTCTCCTCCAAATCCAGTTGGCTTGCGGTTTGTATAGCCAAAAATAAGCATCTGGCTGTGATTGGCTAGGAGCCGAATAACTCCGGTTGATCCTGCCGGACCCTCCTGCTATCGGGATGGGACTAAGACATGCTAGCCGTGCGCTTTCAGGCCACGGTGAAGGCGCGACGTACAGCTCATTAACACGTGGCTAACCTACCCTTGGGACAGAAACAACCCCGGGAAACTGGGGATAATTTCTGATAGGTGAGGATTCCTGGAATGGTTTCTCGCTCAAAGGGCGTCTAGACCATGCTTTTAGGCGTTGCCCAAGGACGGGGCCGCGACCGATCAGGTTGTTGGCGAGGTAACGGCTCACCAAGCCTTTAACCGGTACGGGCCGTGGGAGCGGGAGCCCGGAGATGGGAACTGAGACAAGGTCCCAGGCCCTACGGGGCGCAGCAGTCGCGAAAACTCCGCAATACACGAAAGTGTGACGGGGTCATCCCGAGTGCCGTCCGCTGAGGATGGCTTTTACCCAGTGTAGATAGCTGAGGGAATAAGGAGAGGGCAAGTCTGGTGTCAGCCGCCGCGGTAATACCAGCTCTCCGAGTGGTAGGGATGCTTATTGGGCCTGAAGCATTCGTAGCCGGCTGGGCAAGTCCCCTGTTAAATCCAACGATCCAATCGTTGGCCTGCGGGGGATACTGCTCGGCTAGGAGACGGGAGAGGCCGACGGTATTCTCGGGGTAGGGGTGAAATCCTATAATCCCGAGAAGACCACCAGTGGCGAAGGCTGTCTGCTAGAACGCGCCCGACGGTGAGGGATGAAAGCTGGGGGAGCGAACCGGATTAGATACCCGGGTAGTCCCAGCCGTAAACGATACAGGCTAGGTGTTAGGGCGGCTACGCGCCGCCTTAGTGCCGCAGGGAAGCTGTTTAGCCTGTCGCCTGGGGAGTACGGCCGCAAGGCTGAAACTTAAAGGAATTGGCGGGGGAGCACCACAAGGGGTGAAGCTTGCGGTTTAATTGGAGTCAACGCCGGAAATCTCACCGGGAGCGACAGCAGTTTGAAGGCCAGATTGAAGGTCTTGCCAGACGAGCTGAGAGGAGGTGCATGGCCGTCGCCAGTTCGTGCCGTGAGGTGTCCTGTTAAGTCAGGCAACGATCGAGACCCGCACCCCCTGTTGCCACCGAGGAGTTTTTCCAAGGGGCACTCTGGGGGGACTGCCAACGATAAGTTGGAGGAAGGAGTGGGCTACGGCAGGTCAGTATGCCCCGAATCTCCCGGGCCACACGCGAGCTGCAATGGCAGGTACAATGGGTTCCGACCCCGTAAGGGGAAGGCAATCTCGAAAGCCTGCCGTAGTTGGGATTGAGGGTTGAAACCCACCCTCATGAACAT
>DATBWI010000011.1:0-4249 GCA_036514855.1 Bathyarchaeia archaeon
TTAGGCGATGATCCTTCTATTCCTATTTCGCCGTTTCGTATGGTGAAACCTTGGACAACAGCCTCCTCTGCTGAGATGCTTAAAACCGTGCCGTTTCCATCCCCGTCGATGATTGTTCCACTCTTGTTCTCTCCCATGAGCAGAACGCTCTTGTTCACAAATACAGTCTCAGGGTATATGCCGTTTCTCACGTAGACTGTGTCTCCGTCATTTGCAAAGTTTATCGCTTCGCGCATCGTTTGAAAGTCTGCTGATCCGTCGTCGTCTACAGTCCACATGATATTCCTACGAGTAGAGTACCAAATGTTCCGCGTCCATGCGTCAGTCCAAACGACACAGGGGTAAAACCGTTCATCACCATATTTACTATCCAATTGCGTTGTTAAAGCTAATCCATCGCCAACTAATCGCTCGCTAACGAATTCCGCTGTGCTCCAGTTAAATGAACCATCATAAAGGGCTTCCCGGTATTTTACATAATTATTTGATTTACAGACTGCGTAGAAACATCCGTCAGCATCAACTCCTATTTTAGGAGATGTTTCGTCTTCGCGGGCAGAGTCAAATAATGGATATCCTTTCATCCAGCTTGTCCCATTGGTTGCGCTGAAAGAATAGCAAACATCAAAGGTGCCAGGGGCTGACTCGTACTGAAAAGTCAACACGACGACATTGCCATTATGCGTTGCAGTGATCTGTGGAAAACTGCATCCGTTAGGTAGCCCGTCAATGTCATTGTATTGGTTCCAACTGTTTCCTGAATCCGCGGAACAGTCAACGCGAATTTCGCAATCTGCATCATAGTCAGCACCCCACTTGTAGGCGATGTATACGTAGCCGTGAGCATTAGTGATGCTTGTTTGGGCATGCACGTTGTAGTCAGGCCAGTCGCCATGCAGCTTCTTAGTTGACCAAGTGACACCATGATCTGTTGACTTGGCGAACATTAAATCTCGGTCATTACGAGAGTGCACGTATTCGTATGAAATGTATTGCCTATTCGATTCGCCATATGACTGTTCAGAGGTGATTGAGGGGAATCGTTCATCACTTCCAGAATCGTTGGCTACGGGGTTTGAACTCCACAATCCACTCGTGCTGTGCAAAACGTAGATGTCGTGGTCAGTGGTTGTCATCTCGCGCTCATATGCTACGAAAATGTCGTTGGTTTGCTGGTCAATGGCAATTGAGGGGTAAGCCAAGTTGTGTACGGGGTCGTGTTCTGTTCTAATCAGCGACCAGTTTTTGCCGTCATCAATAGAGCGCAGTATGAAAACTGAGGAATGATTAGTCGTTGGGTACCAGTCTTCATAAGCGGCGTACAGGTAACCGTTGCTATCTGATGCCATTGAGACTTTTGTGTCTATGAAATCAATGTCTGTGCTGACAAGTGTTTCGTTCATCCAATTTTTCTCAAGAGGAAGTAACGTAACATTCACGCGAACATGATGATTGTTTACAGTGTTGAGCGGAGTGTTCTCAGACTGGGCGTATTCTACTCCAAAAGTCTGAATTGTTCCTGTCGTGGAGCTGTGTCCATCGTAGACGTCGAGGAAAAACGTTTGGTTATATACGCTCAGTAGCGACTCTTTGATTTCTGACACGTCAAATAGTATGTTGTTTGAACAGAAAGGCTGGTCTCCACCGTCCATGTACTCGTTGAACATTTTCATATTGTCTCCTACACCAACTGCAATGTTGCATTCTCCCCTTTTGGAATGGGCTATCTTGAACGAGGCAACCAGTTCGGGTTCGTAGCCAATTCTGTCGCGGAAAAACATGCACAGCTTAACTTTTTCCTTCATAGCCGCATAGGAAATCCAAAAGCAACCGTCCTCAACATCCTCTTGCCATCCTCCAACCCCCCAAGAATTCGCAACTTTGAAAGCGCCGTATCGAGTCTGTCCGTTTTCAAAGTATGAAAACTGGTCATCATACCCAACTATTGTGTTTGCATGGTTCTCTTCTGGAGCAATATAATTATTAACTGTCCACACATCATTGTTTGTCAGCAGCGAGTATTTGCCGGAATCTACGCTTATTATGGCAAGGTTGCCTGAAGCTATCCAATTCTTCAAACTAACAATATCCTCGTCAGTGCTTATGGGCATCTCCTCGTATCCGCTGCTGTTGCCACGGTACAATGGGGCTTCCCGCCAAGCTTCTTCGGAAGGCCAGCTTGAGTGATCAACTGGATCGTAAGGCATTTTTTCCCATGTACATGCACCAACCGAGCACACTAGGTTTATGGCTTCGCTGAAGGAGGCGCCAGAGTCTTCGCCGCCATTAATTAGTTGATAAATAAACTCGGGGCTGATTATTTTGCTTTGATATTCCTCAGTTGGCTGTTCCTGTTTCCATTCTGCTGCGGATAAGTCCCAATTATGCTCCTTCGCCTCTTGAAAAGTCTTCACGTAATATCCCACTGCCCAACCAACGCATGAGCCTTCACCATCTTGGTCGCCTATTGGCGGAAACCATGGTTTAGTAGTGTGGTCTACGGCTGATGGCGCGGTTTGAGCAAGCAGAATCCTGTCAACAACGTAGCCTTTGCTCGAAATCTCAATCCACTCGTCTTCGGATGGCGGAGTCAGCCCTGTTCCGTGACCGTCGATTATCTGATTGTAACTAACTCCTTCTTCTGAAACCCCCAATATTTGTTTCAATTGTTCCAGTTCAGATGCTGAAATCCTGTGCTCAATAATTGTCACCTGCTCTTCGTTTTCGGCATTGCTGTCCCCCATGTCCTTGGCTAAGACTTTCATGCTTTCGTGCTGCGAGGATTTTGATGGGTCATCTGTCTTTGCATCTATGTTGCCTGAATTAATGTTAAATGGCAATACTACAATACTCATCATTAGCAAAGTGAGTAGCAAACGAGTAAAACTTTGCTTCAAGAGTCTTGTTTCTCCTAAATTATTCTGTCCTGCTTCTCAAATATTCTTTGCGGAAATAAACCTTCCCGTGAACCGCAGGCTTTCAACTTAGCACGTTGATTGCATATTAGATCATTCAGTTCTATGATCAAAGGCGTACCAATTCTTAGCCAACCCAATGGTTTCGGCGAAATAACTAAAAACTTAAATGAATGATAGAACGCCTTCATTTTTGCAGAGGTCATTAGTTATGGCAAATACTTGGGCGCTTAAGTTGACCGGAGTCACCAAGCGGTATGGTGATGTTACAGCAATAGATTACCTTGACTTGGAAGTGAAAAAAGGCGAAATCCTCGGGCTTTTAGGTCCAAACGGCTCAGGAAAGTCCACCACTCTCAAAATGATTTTGGGATTAGTTAAGCCTGACTCGGGTTCTGTAAATGTTTTAGGCATAAATGTTGAGGATAACCCAGTTGCAGTCAAGAGAAAAGTGGGGTACATACCTGAATCGCTTAGAGTTTACGAGTTTCTGACCGGACTTGAATTCCTCGATTTGACTGGGGACGTTTATGTGATGAAGCCTGAAGAGAAGAAAAAGCGGATTGAAGAGTTTCTTAAGGCTCTGGATTTGGAGGGAAGAGAAGGAGACATGATTAGCTCTTATTCTGAGGGGATGAAACAGAAAGTCGTCATAATATCTGCGATTATGCATAGACCTGAGCTTTTGCTCTTGGACGAGCCTCTGAGCGGTCTGGATCCGAAATCTGCCAGAATTGTCAAGGATTTGTTGCGTGAGCTAACGTCGCAGGGTGTGACAGTAATCATGTCTACGCATGTTTTGGAGATTGCACAGGCGATGTGCGACCGAATAGCCATCATGTATGGTGGAAGACTATTGGCTTTAGGCACCATGAAAGAGCTTAGGCAAAAAGCAAGTATGCCGGATTCGGGTTTGGAAGACATTTTCCTTAAGTTGACGGGAACAGGAGACGTTAAGTCGGTAGTTGAGGCGTTGATGAAGTGAACTGGAAGAACGTTCTTCTGCTCATAAGCGTCGAAACAAAATCATCTAGGCTGATTAGGGGATTACGATTCAGAAGGTTTCGGGAAAGCAGAAAGGTAACCTACGCTCTTTACTCAGCAGCCTGCATTTTGGGATTGCTGGCAGGCTGGATCGTCGCATACTTCTACAGTGGAATAACAGACCCAGCCGAAAGAGAGCTTTTCCTTCAAAGCGCAACCAGTTTATTCATGACTCTGCCAACAATTGCGCTTATATACGGTCTGGTTTTTTCCCTGATGAGCCAGATGCAGCGGGCTGGCGTGAAAATGTCGTTTCAGCCTATTTACTGGTTTCCCATCACTTGGGAAGA
>DATBWI010000012.1:0-9977 GCA_036514855.1 Bathyarchaeia archaeon
TGAAGCTTATCCTCCGAAGGCTCTAGCCCCTCCCTTATTTATAGATTGAACCACATCATTGCCAAGAGCAATGGATAAGAATTAATTGGGATCACGCCCTACTCTATCACGGGCCCGTTGCCCAGTACGGATTAAGGCGCCGAATCACCCGTTAGGGATGCGCAAGCCTCCGGGCGCTTTGCGAGAGAAAGCCGGAGAACCTGGGTTCAAATCCCAGCGGGCCCGCTCCTATTTGAACATCGAACTAATAATCTTGACTTATACCTTGTTGATTTCGCTAACTTGCCAATATCCACAATCAGTCTTGGTTAAGTGGGTTTCCAAGAGCCCATGTCATACTCGTGCAAAACGGCACCATAAACGCCAGCCGTCCATTCAGCTATATTATTCCAATTATAATTCCACAAACATTTCTGATACGCGTTGTTCACTATCCAGTTTCTGAATCCAGAATCTCTTATTATCCTCAATATCGCCCCTGCCAAGGCGTGAGGGTTGTTTATTGGAACCTTCATTCCCGTGCCTTCATGATCTACAATTTCGTTTAATCCGCCTACAGCGCTCACCACTAGTGGGCAATGGGCAGCCATCGCCTCCAACGCTACAATGCCGAAAGGCTCGAATTTGGAAGGAACCACGGTCACGTCTGCCACACGATACAAAGCCCTCAACGTCCAATCGTCAACATGCCCCACAAACATTACTTTGTTGGCTAACCCATACTCATTCGCCATTCGCCGAAACTCTTCCAATTGAGGCCCATCTCCAACCGCAACTACCTTCGCATCAACGCCATTCCCCAATATCTCAGGGAGCGCCGCGATTAACGTGTCCAAACCTTTCTCAGGAACAAGCCTTCCAACAAACAAAAGAATTTTTTCTGATCCGCGAGCAAACCTGTTTCTGACTTGCCAATAGTCAAAACCAAAATTAAACTTGTTAACATCCACCCCATTCGGTATTACACAGATTTTGTTTTCAGGAACATGAAGAAGCCGAGCAACATGATCCCGCATGTAATATGAGCACGTAATAACCCGCCAAGATTCATAACACAGCCAATTTTCAATCTCATGGATAGAAGCCTGCAGATCAGTGTGAATGCCAATCCTTCGCCCATATTCTGTGCTGTGCATCGTTGTGATCAACGGTTTTCTGTACAAATGCTTCAATCCGATGCCAGCAACTCCTGAAAGCCAATCGTGAGCATGAATCAAATCGACACCCTTGATGAAGTTGATAAGATCACAACTGCTTCTCTCCATATTCTTCTGCATGCGCAAAGCCCAACTGAGAAAAGAGTCCCCTGCCGCGTAACTTTCCACCCTGCAGACGTTCACGCCATCTATGTTCTCGTATTCTTTCGCGCCTGGAAAGTTACAGGTCACCACATGAACATCAATTCCTCTGCGAACCAAAGCGCGTGACAAGTCGAAAACGTGTGAAGCTATACCTCCTATTACTTTCGGCGGAAATTCCCAAGAGAGATGAAGCACACGCATACGGCTCACCTAGCAACCTTCTGGTAAATAGAGATCACCTGATCAACCCAATCTTTCCCAACAGGCCAAACAACATTCATCTTTCCCCAGTGTCCACCGCCATAGTACCTCAAAAGTTCATCTTTCAACCAGCCCGAGTTCGCGATCACCTCATTAGACTCCCACATACCCATATCTTCAATCTCTTTTATCGCAATGCTCACTGCACTGAAAGAGTCATGACACCTGTGACCTTCTATTGAATGAAAAGTCAAAACAAAAGGTATATAGAAGGCATGTTTCAGACTGATCGCCGGATAAATCATAGGCCACTCATGCGCATGCACAACATCAATGCTTTTTTGCTGTTGCCTGTAAAAATAAATGATGTTTGAGCTTTCAGCTTCGACTGGCACGGATGCTGTAACGGCGTAGGTAAGCACGCTGGCCATTGGATGCGTCTTGATTGGGTTGGCTACTCTGTGAACATGAACCCCAGAGACGTCTTCAAATTCTTGCCGCAAATCATCCAAGACAACGAGTTCCACTTCGTGTTTTCGCTTGACCAGTTCATGAGCAAGGGTGCTGACATGGTCGGATACGTTGCCCAAACGTTTAGGCGGATACTCAGAAGTCAAGATCAGTACGCGCATCAGCAATCACAAAGCATGCTTAAACAGTGGATTTTAGCTGGGTGATCCGAGAATCTATCACCTTCAAAATCCGAGTTCTAAGCGCCTCACCGTTAAGCCTCAACGACTTGACACGTTCAATTTCTTTCGCAAGCTCTCCATCTTCCAGCACATCGCTAACCCACTTTTCCATGTCGCCTCTAGGAATGTGAAATTCTAGGGATTTCGCATCTACTTTCTTAAGCTTCTCTCTGAAATCTGAAAGACTGCAAGCTGAAATCTTTGTAAACTTGTCCGGCCCTATTCCAGTGTAAAAGAGGAAACACTTGTCGGAAGGCACTGAGGAGACGAGGCTTTTCGCTTTTTCAGGTAAACGCCCAATGGCTACGAGACCAAGGATGGATAATTCGTATGTTAATGGATATTCTTGAACCTTATTTAACAGGTTTTCATGTTCAAGCGCTTTCAAATAGGCACTTAGATCTCCAACTGTGTAGGGGTCGCCCAGTTTCTGGGCAAGCTGTACTGGAGTAGCTTTTCTAATCTCATGAATTGTTTTCAGGATTATGATTTGATCTTCTGTTAGGTTGGACATAACGCTCACCTCCGGTTTTGTATTATCACATTTTACAGTAATAGCTTTTATCTACTTGGCTTAAGTATTTAGGTTGAAAAAGGGCGATTTAATGGAAAAGCAAAGGCTTTATTTTGCAGTAGTTTTGCACATGCATCAACCCCGATATAACCTGACTGGACCGGTACATGAGTCAGAAATGGCCCGGGATGTTTTCAACCAAACGCTTCACCCATACACTTATCCGGCAGAGATTCTTAAAAAATATGAGAATGCGAAAGTAACGTTAAACTTCACAGGCAGCCTCATTGAACAATTGAATGAACTTCGCGATGCTGGCTTTGATTCCAGACTGAATGGATTGTGGGACAGGTACATAGAAACTATGAAACTGGGAAGAGCCAATTTCACAGGCTGCGGCTATTTCCATCCCATATTTCCACTCATACCAGAAGAAGATCGCCGAAAACAGATTGAGATGCACCTTAAAATTTTTGAGAAAACATTCGGAGGCAAACCGACTGGCTTTTGGCTTCCAGAACTCGCTTTCAGCATGAAAGTGATACCTGTCCTAGCAGAGATGGGAATAAAATGGACGATTACAGACAGCCCTCACGTTTTAAACGCTAACAAGGAAATGGACAGAAACATGCTCATGTATAAGCCTCACTACGTGGAGTGTAATGGCAAACGAATAATCGTGATTCCAAGAGACAGAATCATCAGCATAGCCCAGCAAAGCGGTTATGAGCCAGCTTGGATGAAAAAGGAGATCGAACAGAGAATCCAACCTAACAATGACGGAGACTTTTTGCTAACAGTTGCCACAGATGGAGAAAACGGCTGGTTCCGCCACTCAGGGGAAAACGCAGGCTTCTGGGGATGGTTCTTCGAACCCCTCTTACACTTGTTAAAGAATAATCCGGATTACAAGCATATTGAACTGACAAGCATCGACGACTATCTTAAAGAACATCCTCCCAAAGACACGGTCACTGTGGAAGATGGAAGCTGGAACGTTCCAGACACCTCTGACGATGGAAGATTTCTAAAGTGGACCGGTGGAGATGATAGGCAGAAAACATGGAGTGACATTCTAGAAACAAGCAAACAACTGCACGAAGTTGACGAGAAAGTCAAAGCCGCAGGTAATGATTGCTCTCAAAAAGCTAAAACAGTTATCCAGCAAGCTTGGAAATGGCTTATGCTCGCCGAGTCAAGCGACAACTTCTGGTGGGGAAGCAAAGACTGGTTAGACCGATCCACATTCTGCTGCTCAAAAGCAAGAGAAAACATCAATGAAATATCAAAAACGTGCGGTTTCACGTAGGTTTCCAAGAACCAGCCTCATATTCACGATAGATTCTCTCATACAATGCTTTAGTATCCATGGCTATTCTTTTCCAATTATAAACTTCTTTAGCTTTAGAGTAGGCGTTTGACTTAATCCATTCAGCATAGCGTGAATCAAGGAGAACTCTGGTTATGCCCCAAGCCAACGAATCCGCATTGCCTGCATACACTTTGACGCCTGTTTTGTCGTGTTCCACGATTTCCGCTAAGCCTCCGGTGTCCGAAACTACAACCGGCGTTTTTGCTGCCATCGCCTCTAAAGCCGTTATTCCGAAGGGTTCATAAAAAGATGGAACCACACATACGTCGGCACACCTGTATAGAAACCTTAGACTGTGCTCATCCAGAAAACCTGTGAAAAAGATTTTGTGAACCAAACCCATGTTGCGAACCTGCCGCATGAGAGAGTCTTTCATGCCTCCATCGCCGACAATAACGAATTTCGCGTTTACCCTAGCCAAAACTTTAGGCATTGCGTTGATCAATGTTTGAACACCTTTTTCGTAGACAAGACGTCCGACAAAAAGGACTATTTTCTCATCTGGATTGGCGAATTTGCTTCTAAACGCAGGCTTGTTAAAATTCTCTTCAAATATGCTTGCATCGACGCCGTTGGGAATCGTCACAAGTCTATCTTCTGATAATCCATATGCCCATCGAACTTGAGAAGACATGTATCCACTGCAGCAGATGGTTTTCCAAGCCTCGTGCGCAAGCCAATTCTCTGTTTGATGAATCATCCTTTCATAATCCGTGTGAAGACCATTTCTTCTCCCGATTTCAGTGGAATGTATCGTGGCGACTAGGGGAACTCTGAACATGTGTTTCAGTCCCAACGCTGCGTTAGCGACGAGCCAGTCATGAGCATGAATTATATCCACATTGCCGCCCATACTGTTGATGATGCTTGAAGCTTCCTTTTGCATATTCACGTTCATCAGGTAATCCCACGTGGCAAAATCCGGAGAAGGAGTCTTGTACGAGTCCACTCGAAACACGCGAACACCGTATAACTCCTCACGTTCTGGAGCTCCTGGAAAATCGCAAGTCACAACAAGAGTATCCACGCCCAAGCTCGCTAGTTGACGAGACAAGTTGTAGACATGAGGAGAGATTCCCCCAACCGTTCTAGGTGGGAATTCCCAAGAAATCATAAGAACCCGAAGTCGATCTTTCAGCTAGGAACCACCTTCAATTCTTTCCCATAAGCAGACAGAATCTCATCAATCCATTTTGGCGAGTTTGGTGAGACAATTTTTATCTTTTCAAGCAGAGCCTTGTATTTTTGGTTTACTTCATTTTTCATCCAGTCCGATTTGACAATAATTCCCTGAGCTTCATCCACACCCATAGATTCTATGGTCTTTATTGAAAGGTTCAGAGGCGCGTTGGAACCGCGGGAGCGATGATCTTCTAGGCTGTCTATTGAGAAAACAAAAGGAATTCCTAAAGCTCTTTTCAAGCTCACGGCGGCTGGAACGAAATGCCAGTCGTGCACATCGATAAGATCAACTTCACGTTTGACAGAGTAGTAGATGTCCGCAGCAACACGTTCAACCTCTTGATTTAGGCTCAGCACCCAAGTGAGAACATTAATATGTGGCTTGAAGGGCTCTGAAATCCTGTAGGCTTTTATCCCATCTGCGCCTTGGTGATAGCCTGTCCAAGAATTATGGTAAGTAACGATGTAAACATCAACGCCCTTTTTTACCAACTCAACTGCAAGCGTGTTAACATAATGGGAAAGTTGTCCAACGATTCTCGGAGGAAACTCCCACGTGAACATTACCACGCGCAAAACAGACCCCAACTTTCTCAACTGAAAAGTGAGCAGACTCTGATGATTCCAGTGCTTGTTAAGTGATATTTTTTGTTTCCTTCATGATCGGTGAAGCCTACAACGTATCCTTCAGAAACATGGTGATCAAGAATCCGATTAACTTCATTCACATCGGCCTGAAGAATCTGTGCTACCTCATCAGATCTTCTTGCCCATTCTCCACTGGTGGCGCAAAGGTTATGCAGGGTGACGAGGAGTTTCTCGGAAAATGGAAGGCTGAACTCAGTCAATTCTCTTCATCTCTAGGCTCTTTCTGGATGTTACAAACCAAATAACCTTTGTGCACAAACGCTATATGAAGGGCGAACAATAGCTTTTTGATGTCTTCGGAAAAACTCAGCGTTCTTATGCTTTCTTGGGAATTCCCACCTAGAATCATAGGGGGGATTTCATCACACGTTAACGACTTATCTTTAGCCCTAACCCGCAAAGGCATGACCGTGCACGTGGTCACCTGCGACTTTCCAGAAGCCCCGGAATACGAAAAAATCCACGGAGTCCACGTATACCGTTTCAACTCCAAAATTCCCTCTTACAATTTTTTGTCATGGATTTTTTCAATGAACCAAAACATGGCAGAAAAAGCAATTGACGTTATCAACTCTCAAAATGAAAACATCGACATAATCCACGCACACGACTGGCTTGTGGCAAACGCAGCGATAAACGTCAAGGACGCCTACGGAAAGCCTCTAGTGTCAACAATGCACGCAACGGAAGATGGTAGAAGAGGCGGAATCCACAGCGATTATCAAAGAACAATAAGCGAAGTGGAGAGACACCTAGTCGACCAAAGCAGCAAGGTGATATGCTGTAGCAACTTCATGGCTGACCAAATTTCCGAAGCATTTGACACCCCAAAAGAGAAACTTTACGTAATTCGAAACGGAGTAGACGCTGCCAAATTTGACGTCAAAGTTGATAGCCAATCTATAAGGCGGCGATACGTCAAGGCTAATGAAAAGATGGTAGTGTATGTTGGAAGACTGGTTCATGAGAAGGGCGTCCATGTGCTCATCGGCGCAGCACCAAAAGTGCTAAGCGTACTGCCAAACGTGAATTTTGTGATTGTCGGCGAAGGCGGAATGAAAGAGTACTTGACGAAAGAAGCTTGGGACTTTGGCGTTGCCAATCATGTTTTCTTCACGGGTTTTGTCGATGAAAAGATGCTGATCTCAATTTACAAAGCAAGCGACGCTGCAGTCTTCCCGTCTCTTTATGAACCATTCGGAATAACAGCTTTGGAGGCGATGGCAGCAAAAACGCCAGTTGTTGTTTCAGACACCGGAGGCTTAGCGGAAATCGTGGAACACGACAAAACAGGCGTCAAAGTCTACACTGACAACTCGGATTCACTGGCATGGGGCATCATTAAGGTGCTGCAAAATCAAAGCTTTGCAAATACCATCCGAGAAAAAGCCTACAAAAAAGTTGTAAAATGCTACGATTGGAACAGAATTGCCGACGAAACCATCGAAGTATACCGCCAAGCCATGAAGACTGCGCCAGCGCCAAGGTTAAAGTTTGATGTAGGGATTCCGCTTATCAGGTTTGACCAGTACCCTGAAGAATTGAGGATTGTTGTTTTACTGCACATTCTTGGAGCTGTAGATAGCGAACATGCAAAATCTGCAAAAAAACTGTCAGACATGCTGGGAATGAGAATCGAAGACGTTCAGAGGCTACTTCAAAGGCTTTTGGAATTGGGATACATCGTGGCTTTCAGAGACCGCCTGCGAAGACTACTGTACTATCTCACTAAACGGGGAATAATCAAAGCATGCTCCTTTTTTTCCTAACAATCAAAAAGATTTCGTTGCTGCGTGGATCAGTTTCTTTAACTCTGCAGAACGGGTAGCGGTAGCCTCTTGTAAGTCGTGTCGAAGTTTCTCGCCTTGAACTCCTGAAAGGTGAATTTCCTCAAACTGCTTGGCTAATTCTTCATCCCGCAACGAGAAGCTTGCCCACTTGGCGAAGTCGCCTTTTTGATTGTGAAACTCGATAATCTTTCCCTCAACTCTTTGAAGCGCATCAACGAGACCCGTAAGACTCCAAACTTTGATTCCGGTGAAATTCTCTTCTCCCTGTCTGTTATAGAACAGGAAAGGTTCATTCGCCACGTTCGCGTACATTCTTAGTCTTGACTCAAAGTCAAATATTGCGCCTAATGCAGTAACGAAAGCATCCATCGGAGAATCGTAGGGGCTGAAGTACGTGTGAACCTCGCCTGACGCGCCGCCAGCCGTAAACATGTAGTAGAGGTGATCGCTGGTTAGGAAGTATCTCCAGAGCTTTAGAAACTCCTTATCCTTCGTTTCCTTGACAATGGGTTCCAGTTCCTTTGTTGTTGTGTAATATGCCCACTGCATAGTGTTTCCAAGCCAGCCGCTCGTGTCCCTGTTAATATCAGCCCAAGAGACGGTTTCGCCGAGTTCAGGAACATCAATTTCCCCAGCAGGCTTGTGCTTGGTTAAAACTTCTGAAGGCGTTGACATATTGAGATTTTCCCATTTTAGAATCTCCCTCGGCAAGTGCCTCAAGAAATCATGTATTCCCGTTTCAGGCCAATGATGTTCTCCAAATGTCTCGTAGTCTGGAAAAATGGTGACACATTGACCCTGAGTCGCAGCCAGCCAAGACGCATATTTGTCAGCGGTCAAGGGCCAGTCACTCCAAGATCTCAATGAGAATCTGAAACCAATGTCATCAGTGAGCTTGTAATTCCTAAGCAGAACCCTAAGTCTTTCGCAGCCTTTGGCTTTGTACACGTAGTTCGGTGACCTGCCCTTCAGTATTCTATCAACTCCCTCAGTGAAGATGACGCCGTAGCCCATCTTATCCACGACCTTGGCAACAGCGTTATTGTAAATGAGTTCCGTGTTCTCGATGGAAACAGGTTCATAATGGAAAAGATCTTTAATCAACTTACGGTGCATTTCGAGTTGTTCAATGAATTCGTCTCTCTCCGGGTATAATCCCGCCAGAGAATGATAATATGGCTGGTCTAGAAACTCAACGCAGCCAGTCTCGCTTAATTGCTTAAAAGACTCAAGCAGATCGGGACTAAAAGTTTCGCATTGCTCAAGGAAAACTCCGGATATGCTGAAAGACACCTTGACCTTTTTCTTTTCATTCTTAAATTCATCGATAAGCCGAAGCAAGATATCGTTCGATGGAAAGTAACATTTTCTAGACGCGCGTTCAAAAATTTCCCTATTCTTTGCGCTATCAAAATAGAAATCAAACAATTCTTCTTTGGTCAGTTTCCGGAACATGTTCCTTTCCCAGAAGAAACCCTTCCTAAGCCTGTGCGGCTGATGAACCTTGAAGATGAAGAGCAAATCAACCAATTTCTGACACCTGATCCTGCCATACACATTCGGGGAAAATCGCTTAAACTTTACGGTAGACACAAGCAATAGTTTCCTCCCAAACTGATTCCGGTTCTCGCGGCAACTTCTAAATGGCTTCGAACAGCTAGTGCCCTTCGCACCCAACGATGGTCTTAGCACGGGTCCAAAACGCACTTAAGCGTGGGAGAAACTCGTAGGGTCTGTGCCAAAATTCGCTACGATTGTGATTAGCCACGACCTGTTGCAAACAGTCTTCGGAGGCGCCAAAAACGTCTATCCTAAGGAGACTATTCTGCTGCTGAGAGGCGAGAAAAAGAAGGACACGATCATCGTTACGGAACTCGTCGTTCCTCCGCTTGCAAACTATGGACGAGGCTTCTCCAGCATTCCGCTCCACATGATGCCAATGGATTTCTCCATCGTAGGAACAGCACATTCTCATCCATCCGGAAACCTGAAACCGTCACATACTGACATGAACCACTTTTTTGGACCCATACTCATGATCGTAGGCTTCCCATTTACAGATGAAAAAAACGTTGCAGTCTACAATCGCAAAGAAGAAAGACTAGCGCTGCAAGTAACAAAACCGTAATGACTCGCGCGACTTTCCCGAAAGATGTTTTGGCTACTTAAAAGATTCAATGACTCCGCGAGAGAGAAGAGAAGGGCAGAAAAACTAACCATGCAGGCGAATTTGAATCGATAGCTCTGGCAAAACGCCTTGAAACCTAATGTAAGGAA
>DATBWI010000013.1:0-4021 GCA_036514855.1 Bathyarchaeia archaeon
TCTATCTGTTCGATAAGTTTTAAGGCTTCGGTGATGGTTTCAGGAAAAAACGCGACGCAAATCTTCGCGGTCAACGTTCAATCACAGCCTCTTCCTTAACCAACGTTCCGAAGTGCCTTCCTCCCTCAACTGTATGTACCAAAACCTCATCGCCAACCTTCAACTCAGTAACAGGTTTGGAGCCATTCTTCGTTACAAGTCTGATTGTTTCAGCATTTTGAACAATCGTCTTAATCCTCTTGCCTCCGAATTCTGCTTCCACCAAGATTAAGGGTCTCCACTCGATTTTCGCTCTTCCCACACTAGTCAATCGAGTGTTTCCCTTGTCGTCAACTATGAGGATTTCGTCACCTGCCTTCAGTTCTGAAAGATACTTCGTCCTGCTCAGTGAGGATAGCGTGTATAGGAATGCGGGTCCTGCGTTAACCCTGAAGGGGCGGGTCTCCACGTACGGGCTTTCATGAACCTCTGCCTCAACAAGGAAAAAACCAGAAGACTGACATCCCACAAGGATTCCTTCACCCGGCTTCATCAAGTCGCATGTGTCCACGCAGACTCTGGCACCGCTTCCAATCCTCTTTATTCCCACCACTTTAAAGGGGGTTAACTCGATTTTTGGAGCCGTTTTCTTAACGATAACTGATGTCTTCATAAGCTCGTCCATGCTAACGGTTTTCAAGACAACCCC
Organism: Bathyarchaeia archaeon; assembly: GCA_036514855.1. Taxonomy (GTDB): domain Archaea; phylum Thermoproteota; class Bathyarchaeia; order Bathyarchaeales; family Bathycorpusculaceae; genus DATBWI01. The sequence goes on from DATBWI010000013.1 coordinate 689, forward strand.
GTCAACTCCAAGTTCTAGGGTTTCCAAAGCTAGTCTAGCGTCTTCGGCGCTTGACACTTCAGCAAGCAGTTTACTTCTTCCACGCGTTTTTGCGATAAGATTCTCCAGAGGGATAATTTTCCAGTCGGGACAGTCTACAATTATGTAATCTGCTGAAAGGTCTGCAGCTTTAATCGCTTTCTCCTCGTCTTCCTTACCCCTTATTATTATCCTCACAGCAACAATTTTGCCTATGCCTTTCAGCTTGGAAACTGTGTTCGCGTCAAAAATCTCAAGCACGTTTATGTCGCTGTCGCTTGAATCCGAGGCTATTTTAGCTCCTGTCTTCCTAGCATTTTCCATGTCTTTTGCGTCAACAAGTACTGCATCGCAAACCTGCGAGGCTGTCTTAAGCAGGGCATCTTTTGCGTCGTTAGGAACTGACTTGTCTATTCTTATCCAGAGCTCTTTCATTTGGATTCACCTAGAATTTTCAAGGCTTTTTCCACTGAAGCGTCATGATGCACTATGGCTGAAATGGCTTTAACAATCAAAGTTGGGTTTTCATGTTGGAACACGTTTCTGCCAATAGAGAGTCCAGCGCCTCCAGCTTTTATCGAGTCATACACCATTTGCAACACTTCTTGAGCAGTCTCAACTTTGGGACCGCCAGCTATTATTACCGGAACATGGCAGCCTCTTACAACCTCTTGGAAAGTTTCAATGTCGCCCGTGTAATTAGTTTTAATTATGTCGGCACCTAGCTCCGCACCCAACCTAGCAGCATGTGCAACTACACCTACAGCGTGCGGGTCAGCTATTTTTGGGCCTCTTGGATACATCATGGCAAGCAAGGGAACACCATACTTGTCGCATTCGTCAGCAACCATTCCTAGGTTTTCAAGCATTCTTCCTTCTTGTTGAGCTCCTACGTTAACGTGAACGGAAACAGCGTCTGCACCGATTCTTAGAGCCTCTTCCACAGAACATACTTGAACCTTGTTGTCAGGGTCTGGACCCAGCCTCGTGATGCCAGAGAGATGCACGATCAAGCCAGCCTTTCCAACATCAACGTTTTTCGCTATGCCCCTATGCAATACGACAGCGTCAACATCTCCGGCTAGTAGCTGGTCTACTGTTTTCTGCATGTTCACAATGCCTGCCATTGGTCCAGCGGTAACGCCGTGATCCATAGGAACTATTACTGTTCGTCCGTCTTCTCGGATGATTCTTTTTAATCGTCTCTTTTTGCCCATGTCCAACATTTTTCACCTTTTAAATGTACTTCTTACTTCTCAAACATTCTGCGTTTAAGATGCCTACTCCAGCTGCGCCTCTGATCGTGTTGTGTCCTAAAGCAGTGAATTTGATGCCTTCCATAACTGGGTCCTTTCTAACTCTGCCAACGACAACGCTCATGCCTTTGCCTTCCATGCGGTCTAATCTTGTCTGCGGTCTGTCTTCCTCGCGCCTAACAACAACGGGTTTTGCAGGGGCGGTTGGGAGTTTGAGTTTCTGTGGTTCTCCAACAAAGCTTTCTAAGACTTTTATGACCGCTTCTGGGTCTGCTTCACGTTTTAACCCAACGAAAACGGCTTCCGTATGCCCATCCAAAGTTGCTACTCTGTTGCAGCTTGCTGAAACTTTGAAGTCTGCTGGTTTTGAAGGTGAACCTAAGATTTTGAGAGTTTCGCTTTGCATTTTTTCTTCTTCATTTCTGATGAAGGGGATAACATTGTCTAATATGTCAAGGGAAGATACTCCGGGATATCCTGCGCCTGAGAGGGCTTGCATGGTCGTAACCACGATTTTAGTGATGCCAAATTCATCGTAAATTGGCTTTAACGGAATAGTCAAAGTTGCAGTGCTGCAGTTTGGATTTGTAACAATCGCTCCGCTCCATTTTCTCCTTCTGCGCTGTTCCTCAATGAGGCAGATGTGATCGTAGTTGGCTTCTGGGTTTAGTATTGGCACGTCTGGTTCCATTCTGTGCGAGGAAGCGTTGCTGACCACGACGCATCCGGCTTTGGCAAAGTCTTCTTCAGTCTTTCCAGCAACTTCAGCAGGTAACGCTGAGAACACTAAGTCAACATTCTTGACGGCGTTTGGGTTTATGTCTAAAACCTCTAGGTCAGATACACTCTCAGGTATTGGGCTTGGCAGTTTCCATTTTGCAGCCTGTGAATATTTCAGTCCGGCACTTCTTTCTGAAGCTGCAACAACTGTAACTTCGAACCACGGATGTCCATTCAGCAAATGAATGAAAATCTGGCCAACCATGCCTGTTGCGCCTAAAACTGCTGCTTTCAACATTTTTAGTTCCTCCTTAACGCTTCTTTAATCAGGTTTATCGTTTTTTCTTTTTCATTCCAGTCCACAAAGATAAGGATGCTGGAGGTGATGGTTAGGATGCCGAAAATGTTTATCTCATTCAGCCTTAACGTCTCTGAGATTTTTCCTATGCTTCCCGGTGTTTCCTCTAAGCCTACGCCGCTAATTCTGAGAAAGGCTAGGTTTTTTCTCACTGACATGGCGATGCTTTCCTTATATTTTAGTATGGTTTCGTGAACTTGTTTAAGGAGCGAATCCAAGTTTCCCTGTTCTGAAACGTACAAGATGATTGAGTTATGATTCACTGATAATCCTAACATTGAGGAGTGGGTTTTCGCTATTTCAGTCAAATCCTGAATAATGTGGGGTTTTCCTGAAACGTCGTGACCTGCCACTGTTATCGAAGTTGCTGGAGATGGACTCTCAAGTGCCGCATCCAATTCAGTTGATAATGCTCCTGTTATCACAGTGCCTTCTCTGCTTAAGTCGCCATGCGCATGATTGATTACTCTAACGTTTATCGAGGGATCCTTGTACTTCAACGCTTTTCTGTGAATGAATTTGGCGCCTGAGTCAGCCAGTCCCACTAGCGTGTTCACGTCGATTTCTGGCAGTCTTTCTGGATTAGGCACGATTTTCGGGTCAGCAGACATTATTCCATCAGAATCCGTGACTAAAATAACTTCATCTGCTTTCAAAGCTCTCGCTAGAATGAACGCGGTAGTGTCGCTTCCCCCTCTGCCGAGAGTCGTCACTTTTCCATCTGCCGTTCTGCCGATGAAGCCTGCGATTACGGGTACGACGCTTTTTTCTACAAGTGAAAGCACGGACTGCTGGATTCTTTCTTCGCATTGTTCTAGGATAGGGTTGGCGTTTGAGAACGTGTTATCCGTTATTATGGGCCAGTCTTCGTCTAATGGGTCGAAATAACGGGATTCTACTCCTGCGGCTTTTAATGCTGCGGAGACTATTCTGATGCTTGTTCTTTCGCCCATTGCGATGATGTCATCAAGTTCTTTTTTG
>DATBWI010000014.1:0-8532 GCA_036514855.1 Bathyarchaeia archaeon
TCTCCAAACCATTTTGCCTCCAAACGCTTTGGCCATAATGTAAATTATCGCCGTGAGAAACACCCATCTAATGACAAACTGCATCGCAGACGCCAATGAATAATTGCTTATGTAGGCGACTGCATTTGCCATTTCTGAGACGAAGATCCCGTGGAAAAAGAGTCCGTCAACCAGCACTGTCAAGTTTGCGTTTGCACTCCACGCAAGTTCAAGTTTCACCCCAGTAATGTTGCCCCAGTCTGCCAGCGCACTATTGCTTGACCAATCAGCAGTTTCAAGTGTAAGCGTCACGTTATTCCACACATTGCTCGTGGAATTAACGACTGCGCCTGTTAAATTGTAGGAAAAATAGTTTGACGGAGACGAAGAAAACAGGTAGACAGTCACGTTTTCAGGCTTATCAGGCGGACTAACACATTTCAACCTGAAGGACATGTTCTTGTAGCCATCTGGGCCTGAACAGTTCACCGATCCAATATTATTCAACTGCATTACAATCTGATTGCTATTCACTATTGAGAATTGTATGCTACTGTTTCCGTAGATTGTGCCGTTTATGTAATCATTAAAATTATCTGTCACGGTGACTCCTGGAGCTGTTGTCCATAACGTACTGTTTTCTGTCCACGTATCGAATTGGTCGCCCGATGGCAACGTTTGTTCAATATACGATTTGGATATAATTCCATAAATGAAAGCTGCGTTTGCGGCAACAAAAAGAATCAGTATAAGCAAAGGTCCAAGGTATTTTGGGTTTTGAGCTATCTCTTTTAATGCTTTGTGAGGTGCGTATATGACTTTGAATATTCCGTTGGCAAACAATCTTTTTTATGCTCCGCCCGTAAGTGGTCATTACTTGTTTATTAAATATTTGCTACATTCCAAGTTTTAATCTGCGATAGTTAGTATAGTCAACATATTCCAAGAAAGGATTCTCCGCCTGATACTTGACTGTTAGTTTTTGACGCTTTCTTTTGTCCAGTATCTGTTTTGTGGTGACAAACGAGTAAGCGTCGCTTCCTGCCCCTGAACCGTAGCTTGCGGTTAATATGCGTTCTCCAGGTTTTGCTATGTCTAGGACTGCAGCCAAGCCTAACAGTGACGAGCCTGAATATGTGTTGCCGAATTTGGCTACTTGAAGCGAAGGCAAGTACTGCTCTTCTTTGAATCCAAGTTCCTTAGCAATTCTTACAGGAAACTGAACGTTAGGCTGATGCGCAACAAAATAGTTGATGTCTCCAACCTGCAAGTTGAGGCGCTCCATCAATTTGTTAGCTGATTTTCTAACGTGTTTGAAGTATGCTGGATCGCCAGTGAACCTTCCACCATGCATTGGGTATGGTTCACCGTCGCGTCTCCAGAAGTCAGGAGTGTCTGAAGTGCATGAGTACCATCCTTCGATTTCTGCAATAACATCATGTTTTCCAAAGATGTAGGCGCACCCGCCAAATCCAACAAACAAGTCTAGCTCTCCTCCAGGACAGTCTCTTGGCGCTGCTTGAGAATTGTCCGTTCCAACCACGAGCGCATATTCAATGTTTGATTTTGGATAGTTAACAAGTGACGCTGCGTCTTTGAACATGCTTGTGGCGGCTTTACATGCAAATTCAGTGTCTACAGCGTCAACTCCTTGCACATCTTCGTCTTCTTCGCCGAGTTTGAGAACTTGGGCAACTTTTGAGGCTATGGGTTTGACGGCGTATGGATTTGATTCCGAGCCTGCATAAATCTTGCCAATGAGCGAGCCATTAACTCCAGAATGGATGAGGGCAAGCTTTCCAGCTTCCACCGCGGCGGTCACCGCGTCCTCGTCAATGAATGGAACTGAACGCTCCATGTTTCCTTCTTTGATTCTGAAACGTGACGTGTAAACTCCATAGCCGACGATCCCTGGAAACTCATACTCTTTGTTTTGTTTAACAACCGCATATTCTTGATGTGGGTAATACTCGTCAGCAAATGTGAAGGTTAACGAGATTGTTGGGATAACATCGCTCTTGTGCACGGAGTAGCGTCTTCGAAATCTTGGAACAACATCTCTTCCTTCCAAAGCTGAAAAATCGATCTCTGCGTCGCAGTTTATCATCTTGTCAGTCAGTCTTCCGGGAACACGTATTTTTCCATTGCCAAAAGAGACAATGCCATAAACGTAATTGCCCAGTTTTGTGAACTTGTTTGTCGGTTCATTGATGAGGGTGCATACTTCTAGTTTGCCCTTTTCATAGAACAGGTCTATATCAACCATTTTTCCAAAACTTTTTCTTCCGCAGTTTCCGCAGTAGTCTCGTATCTCAAAATATTCTTTTCCACAAATCTGGCAGCGTCTTCCCCTCAGCCTGTCGCCGAGATATGAGACTCTTCTCTCTATTGGTTCACTACTCATTCTATTCCCTCCCTAGAATGCTGATGTGGCTCTTTGTTCCGAACCCTTCAAGCTCTAAAACGCATCCATATTTCAATTCATCGTCGGTTTTTGCTTGGCGTTCGCCAGCTTCACCCATCAACTGTTTATAGACTTCAAAAATTTGGGCACCGCCTGTGGCGCCTAATGGATTTCCATCTGCTTTTAGTCCGCCGTTCATGTTTACAAAGAGCTTTTTTCCATCGATTTCATAGTAGCCCTTGTAGTCTTTACAGCTTTCAAAAATGCTGCTCCAAGCTGTTCCGGGTTCGCAAAAACCTAAGTCCTCAAGCGAAACCATTTCCATGAATGTGGATTGATCGTAAAGCTCAACAACCTGAATATCCTTTAAGGTGAGTCCAGCCATTTTTAAGGCGTTTTTCATTGCTATTTGACTCGCGAGAAAATGTGTTCTGTCCTCTCTCGCTGGAAAAGTCAGATAGTCAGTTGCAGACGCAGAGCCCAGAACATAAACGGGTCTATCCGTGAATTTTTTGGCAACTTCTTCACTCGCAAGAATAAGCGCTGCTGCACCATCTGAAATCGGCGCGTAATCATAAAACCCTAGAGGCTTTCGCGCTTCCTTTCTCGCATTCAAAACCTGCTCAACCGTTATTTTTCTCTGAAACTGGGCGTACTCGTTTTTGGTTGCGTGGAAATGGTTTTTAACTGAGACCTGAGCGAGCGCAATGTTCAATTCTTCGGCGCTTTTTCCTGTTATTCCGTGTTTTTTTATGTAAGATCGCAGCATTAGCTCATGATTTGCCTCTGGTGTGCACCCTGCGTAGTAGCTCCACGGGTCTTCAAGAAGCATCAAATCATCGCGAATCTTGTCCCATCTGTCCGTCATTTTTTCTATGCCGCCGACAAGGACTAAACTGTATTTTCCAGCTTGAATAGCGTTGCAGGCGTTTGAAAGGGCTGAACTGAAGGAGCGGATGACCTCCATTGGAACATGAAGCCCAGTGAGTTCTGAGAGGAAGCCTTCTTCAAGCCCAAGCTTGTTTGTAATTGGCAAGAAATAATCCGAGAGGTAGCATGCTTCTAGGCCTTTGCGTTCTATGTCTGCCTCTTGTGAAGCCTTAAGCCATGCTTCTTCGATTAGTTTTTCAGGTTCCTTTTCGTAATGTTCTCCAAACCTCGTTCTTCCAGCAGCGATTATTGCAGGACGGGTTCGTATTGTATTTCACCCTCTTATCAATGGCAAATATCCCTTTAACCAGTTACTTTTAAGCATTTGCCAATTTCCAGCATTTTCAAAAACTTTAACCTGCGACGTATTCAACACGTTTTTAGAATGTTTTGCCTTCTAGCTCTGTGAGAGCTAGCCCTCCCTTATAAATAGATAGAACCTGAGGTTGGCTTAACGTGTGGAAATCAGCATGCTAGCGTGTTTTAGTTGAAGGTTAGTGCTGTTAGGGTTAGGTCTACGATGTCCACGTTGCGGTCTTCGTTGATGTCTGCGATGGGGTTCCATCGTGGCTCTTCAGCGCAAGAGCCGAAGGCTTCTGCTACCGCTGCTAGGTCGAGTATGTCTACTTTACCGTCAGAGTTCAAATCAGAAGGAATTACTGTAACGGATCCGTTAAGTATGATGTAATCGTTCGGCCAGATTTTAACGGATGTCGGGGTACCTAGGTTGACATCACCTATTTCTATTGAAGCATTGCCCTTCAGCAAGGCTTTAAAAGTGGCGGTCACTACAGTTCCGTTGCCTTTGTTTCCAAATTCAGGGCTCAATTGCGTCAATCCAACATAACCGTAGCCATCCTCCGCATAAAACTTGCACTCAACTACGAAAATGTTTTGGGGATCGATCTTGGGAGTCAGAAAATGGTCTTTTGGCAATTCCATGCTTATCCCTTCCAACATCGTTCTATCGTAGTACAACTGCAGTTCATATCCCTGTATTTCTTCTCTTTCTAGGGGAACGCTTATGCTCACATTAACAATGAAAACTGATCCTAGCGCAACAAAAGTTTTCTGAGGTTTTACAAAAACTACATACCTTTCAGGCTCTTCAGAAGCCAAAACTCCGGAATCACTAATTGCCGAGGCAGATGCTGCAGACAAGATCAGAGCAGAAGCCAAAATAAAAACGAGAAGCTTCTTTTTGATCATTCTTAATCAATTCTTATATATATTCCCAATTATATAAATTTTTCCTGCGATGCACAATCTGATTGTACTTCAGAGAGTATCTTTTGCACCATAGTTGCGTTAATCTTATATTATACAAGGGAAATACTTTTGTCCGAAAGGGTGCTTAGAATTGAAATGGAAACATTTAGGATTTGTTTTGCTGACGACATCGCTAATGATGTCTGCAGCGTCAACTGTTCGCCAAGTCGCCGCTGATCCAGTGGAATATTGGGCACTGATAGTCTGCGGAGAATACGAACCAACCTGGCAATGGTTTGCAGCTGATTCGGCCTTCATGTATCATACATTACGCTATCACTTCAGTTTCAACGGCATCTATTATTTGCATCCGGATCCTTCAATTGCTCCTGAGGCTAACGGCACAGCTACCAAAGAAAATATGCGGTGGGCGATCACAAACTGGCTAAACCAATCATCAGACAGCAACGACATCGTGTTTATCTATTTTACTGATCACGGAGCAGGTTTCAATAGCCATACGAATGAGACTGAAGGTTTAGACGAACCCGAGCACGCAATAGATGGAAGCAGAGGCGATCCTGTCGATGAAGGTAATGAATTCTGGAATGCCACTATGGGCAGATGGATGGGCTTTGATGAAACCATTATGCTTCAGCTTGGAAACGACAGAACATACTGGGATGATGAAGTCAAGAGTGACCTCGACTATTTAGCTTCGAGAGGTAAGTATGGGAAATTGATTTTTGTGAGCTTTGCTTGCTATAGCGGTGGATTAGTCGATGACTTGAGTGCACCTAATAGGCTTATCATTACTTCAGCGAACGAAACATATACAAGCCAGACGCAGGTGCCAGGTGACTTTTTTAACGCTTGGTCTGAGTGCTTTATTGAAGCGTTACATCGCCAAAAGGTAAATTGGAACCCCTACAGCCACAGTATTGTTCATACAGGCATCCCAGTTAATGCTGATTGGAGCAATGATAGAAACGTTTCAATGTGGGAAGCTTGGGACTATGCTTGGAAGAACGACTACTACCGGCAACAAGGCAACGAAACCCCGTGGCTTGACGACAATGGCAATCATCAGCCAAACTACATACAAGGAAGCGAAACGCTAGATTCTTATGATGGTCTGCTTTCCATGGAAACGTACTTCGGCTCAGCAAATCTGAGAACAGCAGATGTGAATAATGATGCCATAGTCGATATAGTCGACGTGAGTATTGTGGCGGTTGCCTTCGGATCTCGTCCAGGAGATCCAAAATGGAACCCTTTGGCGGACTTGAACAATGATCGAGTTATTGATATCATTGACATCACTCATGTTGCGATCCACCTCGGAAAATGGTATCCAACCGGATCAGGTTCCAGAGGAACACAGACAAGTTCAGCACTTATGGAAGGAAACATAAGCCTTTCTGTACGTCCAAGCAAAGATCACGTATTCTCGGTTGACGTAAACGTCGCTGGCGCCGCCAACCTCTACAGCTACGAGTTTAAAGTGTACTATGACAAGGTAGCCCTGAACTGCGTTGGTGTTGACCTGTCGAAGGGACACTTCTTGGAACCCATAAACAATCCGAACAAAATATTCACTGCAAAGATGGAATTCGATAACACATACAACGCCACGCATGGGCGCATATGGGTCGCCGTAACGCTATTAGGCGACGAACCTAGCAAGATTGGAGATGGAACCTTGGTAACTATCACCTTCACTGACAAAGCTAAAGTCAGCCCAACCTTCTCCCTCCAAGACACTATACTGGTCAAAGCCGAGCCCCCAAGCGCAGGTACATAGCTACTAAAGTCATATCTTCCACCCAAAACCTCTTTTTTTCTATATCCCCAGAATTTACAAAAACCGCAATCCAAACCCAATCTGACAATTTCTCAGCAATTACGGGATCGCGATCTTTCAATACGTTCAAGTAAAAAAATATAAAATGGAGTAGTTGAGTTTTTAGCGAACCCCATTATTTTCTCAGTCATTTCCTTCAGTCTAGCGTTTGTCGTGTTGGTCTGGAAAGGGGTCATACCTGTTTAAAATATACTTCCGCCCCCCTTCGGAATACAGGAAATTATGGAAACAATTCCAGAAATTCAAGAACGAGAAACGTTTGCACGGTTACGCAAACACGTTTTGCTGGCAATATTACTCTTTTCGATTAATGGATGAAATTTCTATGGTTATGCGGATAGGTGTGTCGCAAAAATCGCCCTGCAAATCAACCTTGTAGCCAGATCCCAGTTCATCCACCGCCTTCTCCACATAAGTCTTTAATATTTTTGCTATGCGTTGCCTTTCAAGCGTTATGGACTTCAGCTTTTTCACAGCCTCTTCAAGCTCCGTCACAGTCTCTCCTCTTAAACTCGAACTAAACTAACCAGTCTTAGAATATAAATATTCCTTACTTTCCAAGAAATTGCCTCCTCCCCTTGGTTTATCTTAAATGAAAATCAAGCTTTCCTTGCTTTCAAGGGGTTAACCTATTGTCCAAGACTTCAAAAAGGGAAATTTTGGGAATGAGCAAGATCACCTACAAATTTCAAGTCACCATACCAAAAAGGGCGAGAGAAAAATTCGATCTAAAAGAAGGGAACGTGCTGGTCTTCATCGAAGAAGACGGCAAGCTGATAATAGCAAAAAGCACAGAATACTAACACCTCTTAATTCATAGACAAGTTACGTGCAATTTGAAAGATAGAGCAGAGCACAATGGAAATTGCATGTTTACCCCAGATCCCCTTTTCTGTGCTTTTGTACGAAAGTCTTTAGTATTTTCTCTATCGAATATGATGAGTCCATTGAGGATGACTTATGTCAAAGTGTCCGATGCTAGCCGTGAAGTAGAAGGAGTATCCAAAATTGGTTAACGACAAAAAGCGTGCTGCGCTGTTGGGTTTTGCCTTCCTGATTCTTCTTCTCCTCTCTTCTGTTGAAAACACCCTCTTCTTCAATATTCTAAGCGTAACGTTTCAAAATTCACTCCTAGCCGTCACCATGCTCTTTATACACAATGTTCTTGTAATCTCCTTGATTTTGTTAGGCATGACCTTCTATGTTAACCTCGTAATGCTAGATTTCTTCAAAAGAGAAAAATACGGAAATATCGTGCTTGAACACCCTCGAACTTTCGCCATCGTCTTCACAATAATGGTCATTTTCCTAAGTATTCTTCGAGGAAGCAGCTTACTCGGCGGAATAAACATTGAAGCCCTGCCGTCAATCTTGCTGATTAGCACGCCAATCGGAATCGTTGAGGGCTACGGCATATACTTGGCGATAATGAAGACACTAAGCCGAAAAATATCCATTAAAAACTTGGCTTACATTTACGGGATTTTCTTAATCGCAGCCATCATGGAAGTAGGCTTCATAAATCTTCTAATATGGATTTGGAAAGCATAAAAGCCCTACGCAACTTCCGTTCTCTTCAGCCTTCCTTTGACATCCTTCACCAGCTTTTTCAACCCGCGACTTAGAGCTACAGGATAGCGGGGTGCACCCTTAAGTTTCTTATATTTCTCCGGAAGATGCGAGATGTTCTCCAGTGCATTCTCTCTTATCTCTTCAAGCGATGGAAGAGTATAGGCTATCTTCCCCTTATCCATCACTTTAATGAGCAAGGGTTCTCCATCAATTTTCTCCCTGTCCAACCCAATAACATCTCGTATAAAGTGGCTGTTTTTGTCTTTAAACCGGAAAACCTGCTTTCTCCCAGGAAGCGTGACTTTCCCCTGACTCAACTTCATAATAGGAGAAAACTCGCCCTTCTCATTCATTTTTTCGCACAACTTGTAAATCACATCCACATACGGTCTATCCTCAGACGTACCCATCCTAGTCCCGACGCCAAAAGCATCTATTTTGGCACCTTTCTTTAGCAGTTCCTCAATCTTGTACTCATCCAAGTCTCCGCTCGCAAAAATTCTAACATATTCCAAACCATTATCATCCAGAATGCTTCGGACTTTCTTGCTTATCTCGACCAAGTCGCCGCTGT
>DATBWI010000015.1:0-5108 GCA_036514855.1 Bathyarchaeia archaeon
ACATGGTGACAATCAATCCTATCATTCCTGCAAACGCCACTGGATGCAAAAGAATGATGTTGCCAACTGGGGCTATTCCGAGATAACTTAATGAGATTGCTGCAAGCTGGAAAAAGAGCGGAACAGGCAGAAAAGGCCCTACTGGAAGAGCATACGTTGAAGGAGAAAGCACAAGACCAAAAAAAACAGCGACAACGCTTACAATGAATCCGACCAATGGCCCGCTTGATCCCACATCAAACAATGAGTCTCTGTTCGGCGGAAGAGACTTTTGCATTATTACCGCGCCAAACGTTCCAAAGAAACCGCCAAAAAGTGGTGGTGGCCCCGGAATAAAATAGGGTGGCGTGGCTTCTATCTGTTTTTTGTTTGCAGTTAACTTGTGTCCCATTTCGTGTACGCCGAGCACAGCCATTATCGCTACCATGAATGTGATTCCACCGATCCATGGATTAACCACTCCGTCTATGGAGAGCATGTATCCCGTGAGGAAGGTTGTTCCGAGGGTTGCGAAAAACAATATCCAGTTGACTAGAATGTTGCTAGGTTTCACAGGGGGTTTCGAAACTATTCTTAAGACTATTCGCCTATCTGCCCTTCGCAGAACCGGCATCAAGTTTGTTGATTTTAGATTTTTGAAAAGTCTTAGAAAGGCGTTCTTTGTTTCTTGCGGCTGTTTCAGATAATACGTTGGGATGTCATTTTCAAGTAACGCTTCCTCCACTTGGAACTCTGCAGAAACCAGGCTGCTTATTCCTGCAAAATCGAGTTGTTGAGGCAATGACTCTGCAGGTTGATCGTTTGGTGTTCCACTCATGATTTTCACATTTGGAGTTGTTTGAAGTACTAAAGTGTCTGTGGTAAAAAAATCTATTGGAAATTTTCTGTTTTATATTCTGAATCCGAACAGCTAAAAACTTTTTAATAATGGCTCAAAGAGAACAACCTCGCAAAGCCAAAACAGACGCAAACATGGCAAAATCAACCATTATTACTTAAGGCTGTGAAAAATTGAAAACAAATAATTCAGATAGCGGAAACGATCACAGTGTTGCAATAATTCTACCAACCTACTGTGAAGCCGAAAACATCGAGAACCTGATTTCAACAATCGAGAATCTGGGGATTTATCCGAATATTCTCGTTATTGACGATTCAAGTCCGGACGGAACAGGAGAAAAGGTTGACAAGTTACGGGAAAAGTACGCCAATCTATTTTTGTTGAGCAGGCCGAACAAAACAGGACTTGGAACGGCGATAACTGACGGTTTTCGTTTCATTTTATCCCAACCTAATCCGGCTGACTACATAGTAACCATGGACGCTGACTACTCCCATGATCCTAGCGACATCCCAAAGTTGCTAAAAGAAGCAGACGAAGGTTATGATGTAGTTATTGGAAGCCGGTATTGCAGAGGAGGCAGCGTCAAAGGCTGGAACCTAAGTAGGCTGATAATCAGCAAAATCGCAAACAGAGTCACAGCCAAACTAGTATCCCTCAAGCTAAGCGATTTCACAAGCGGTTTCAGGTGTTATTCCCGAAACTACATCCAAAAAGTGCTGCCAAAACTGCACAGTCAAACCTACGAGATCCAAATAGAAACATTGAGGCAAGCGCGAATCTGCAGTGCCAAAGTTGCAGAAATGCCCATAATTTTTACTAACAGAAAAAAGGGGAAATCAAAACTCACGGAAAACGAGATTCTGAGCTTCATAATGTATGTGCTGAAAACGGCGCTGAAAAAATCACGCAATGGCCCTTGACGTTGCTCGGGTTGACTGTGCCCCGCTGGTGAGTTGGCTGAAAAACGAGGAAGGTGTCTCTCAATTAAGATAGCTGTTCTCCACCATGCGTTAGGTCGATTCGGGGGAGCAGAGAAGATTGCTATACTTCACAGCATTTATTTAAGTAAAATGGGTTTCAACGTTGAACTCTTCTATAACGGTCCGATACATTATGACTGGGAGAAGAGGGCACAATCGGTTATTTCCCTAAACGCTCTACCTTTTGGGCTAACGCCATCTGTCAGCGGTCTTCAGAACATCAGCAGGCTAATCCGCCGCCTCGAATCCTTCGATGTTGTCCTCATTGACCATCATATCGATCCCTTCCTTGCTTATTATTTGACTATGTTTTTGAGGTCGAAGCTTGTTTGGTATTGCGGTGAGCCTCTTCGAGCCTTGTGGGAAGATCGTCTCTCAGGCTTGGATCACAGAAACCTTCGCACGACAGTGAAATCAACGAGTATTAAATCCTATGGGAAGACTCTGACTGTTCTCTTCCTTTCCACTCTCCTCTACGATACTTCAGTTTCTTTTCTCAGGGCAATCGACAAATCCACAGTTCAAAGATATCCTATGATCATAACCAACAGCAACTACACAAGACAAGCCGTTGAAAGAATATACGACGTGGAAAAGCCTATGCACGTTGTATATCCTGGTGTCGAAGCTCAACAAAACAACGGCAACCATGAAAACAAAGAATTAAAAGATTATGTGTTAACTGTGGGAGCCATGATTCCGATGAAAAACCATGTTGCTTTGCTGAGAGCCTTTAACCATTTGTCGCAGAAACGCAGGTCCAAAGTGAAACTGGTTATCATTGGAGGCGGCCCACTTGAAAACGAAATTCATGTGTTGGCTCACAAACTCGATTTAGAAAACGTGGTTTTCAGGTCTGAAGTTAGCGAGGAGAAACTTGAGGAGTATTATGCCAACTGCTTGTGTGTCGTTCATTTGGCGCTTCATGAACCATTCGGCTTGGTTCCAGTGGAAGCTGCACTTCATGGAAAGCCTTCGATTGTTTCGAATAATGGGGGAACTTCAGAGTTTATCGTTCATGGAGAGAATGGTTTTGTGGTTGACCCTGGCAATCCTAAAGATGTTGCAGATTCCATTGAGCATTTGATAGAGGATAGGAGGATGGCTTCTGAAATGGGTTTAATGGCGAGGGAGAGGGCGTTGAAAGACTTTACTATCGAGAGGTCAGCTGAGAATCTCGTGAGGACGATTGAATCTTAGACACTGACACAAGTATCGTTAAATTCGGAAAAACTGATTGTTTTTTACGCATAGATTGCAAAGTTTTGCTGTTGATAGCCTAAAGCCTATTCAAGGAGATTGCCAGAAAATCTAAAAACATTGCCCAAAAATAAAGAGAGAAAAAGGGGTTTTGTGTTAGCTTATGGGTCATGTTGGTCTTTTTCGCTAATTGTTCCAAGACGCTCAACAACGCTTACCGACGGGTGCAATGGGTCTGTAGCTGGGTAGGTTATCTTCAGAACTATCGATGTTACTCCTCTGTTTACAGATTGCAGATACTGAATTCCTGGCTGCCCACCGATACCGTCCCAGAACCATTTGCTGGCGTAGTACGTGTCTTGTCCGTCGTAGCCCCAGATTACTAAGCCTATTGTGCCATTCAAGTCTTTGTACACGCCTATTGTCGCATATCCCGATCCAGTGGCGTTTCGTGCCCAGCATGATAAGGCTAATATCTTGCCTGATTGGCCTGTATTGTTAACCACGTATGTGCTTGATGCGAAGAAAGCGTCTGTGAACTCGTTGAAATATTCTGTTCCAAGCTGAGCTACTGGTCCACCTTCAAAGATCATGTTGCTTGATGAGATCGGATAGCCTGGTGTAGTTCCAGATCGGCACCAGTCGTCTTGCAGTCCGGATCTTCCAAGTGAGTCTCTGTAGTCGGATCTGTTGCCGGTTGATGCACTACCCATGACAAACGGCGCATAGGTGCCATATACAGTGTCGTTGACGTCCATTCCTGCTGCGCAGACTTTTATTTCTTTTATTGAATCGAATGCCTCAGTCACGTAAGCTGCTCCTAGAGAGTCTATTGTTGCGGCATCCTTGCCCACGACTATCCATTCGTAGCTTCCACCTATGCTGGTAGTCAAGTTGGTGTATACGACCGTGTAGTTAGCGATTGCATAGTGCGTTGTGTTTGTGTATGTGTGGTTTGCGCGTATCAGTATGTCTCCAGTGATGTTCAAGTGTTCAGGGTATCTAAACCGATTAGTCTGCAAAGTGTAGGTCGGAGTCACCTGGAACATCACGCTCATGTTTCCGTTGAATGTTGTGTTTGTAGCATACAGCGTTGTGTCAGCATAGTAGTATGTGGAGTTGTACACTTTTACATATCCTGATTCTGGACTGATTTTGAAGTCTAATGCTAGACCGATGTCGTCGGATGCTGTTGCTGTCCAGTTTGCAGTAGCTAGTTGCGTGGCAGACATGTAATCATAGAGTATCGTGATGTTATAGGTGGTTCCGAAGGGATCTGTCCAAGTAGTGCTATTTATGACGCCGTTAGGCACTATAATGCCCGAACTTCCGGACGCTATAGTTGTGCTTGTGTTTCCAAAGTTTCCTAAGTCTGTTTTGACTTGTTGCCAAGTTGCGTTTGTTGAGTAAAGTACTTTGATTAACGTATAAGCTGCTGGGACATTGTCGCCGGTTATTGTTATGTTACCGGTTCCGTCGCCGCTCCACTCGTTGCCGTAGAAAGTGTAGTTGTATCCTCCAAATACGCTGCTTGCACTATAAGGCGTTTTGAGTGCTCCTCCCCACTGTACTTTTTCTGACCACTCGCAATAGTCTGTCCAAGTTGATGCTTTGATGACTGGCTTATGCGTTAGGTTGAAGGTAACTCTTTCTGCTGTTACTTCAGAGCTGGTTACGTTGTGGAAGTCTACCCATCTTCTTGTATCCTTGTGAACGGCATCGTAGAGGTCGTAGGGGTTGAAAGTTTCATTCAGGTGATATTGCACCTCTGCATCAATAGCATCGCTACGCCCAGTATTTGCGTCGTCTCCATCATGACGGTCTGTGATCCCGTAGACCGTTACTCCCCTAAACATGTCCGTTGGGCTATTTGATTTGAAGGCCCACTCGCCGATTACAAAGGGTGATTTAGGTTCTTGACTCATGTCGTCCTGTTCGGTGGCGTATTTGTAGACTATCCTGACAATGTCGCTGGAACTGGGAACGTAGTTTGTTGGAAAAATGAGCGTGTTGTTGCCCTCACAGTAGATGACCATCGTACTAGTGGTGGAGCCGTTGATTATCTTTTGTTGATCGTTAACGAA
>DATBWI010000016.1:0-13556 GCA_036514855.1 Bathyarchaeia archaeon
AGTTCTTTGGGTTTGCATGAAATGTAAGGTTTGTAGGAGAGCCAAGTTGTTTGATTATTTGCGAAAAAAGAGAGGAGATTGTTGGCGCGTTAGAATGTCTTGTCGAAATTGACTGCAACTGCAGTCAGATCTACGATGTCAATGATTCCGTCGGAGTTGAGGTCACAATCAGGGTCATATGTTGGCGATCCAATAGTGGAGCCGAAAACACAAGCTACCTCAGTAATGTCGATTATGTCTATCACACGGTTATGGTCCACATCTGTCATAGGAGCAGTCAGCTTATCAGGCGTATACTTCACAGCAGAGGCCAAAATTTCCCCTGAGAACATGCCGATACCTTCGATATATCCAGCGAAATTTGTCCAGTTGCCAGTAACATATAGTTCACCTGGACCATAGCTTTTCTCGGCGTCTAGTAATTCTACGTGAACAATTTCAGATATTGGCAACTGCGTCCAGTCGCTGCTTCCCCACACGGGAGTATAAAAGATTATCATGTCGAACTTTCCAACTTCTACACCATCAACTGTTAAAATGTAGTCGCTGTCACATCCTGCTCCCATTATATTATAGAAGACTTTCACGTTGGAAGTACTTAATTCAGTAGCGAGAAAATCTTTTAGGCGAGTAGCGTTTGGTGAGTCCGCAATGTCGGTGACGACTGCCACATTAGGAATATTCAACCCGGTGATGAAAGGTTTTATCTGACTGATGTTTTCGGCGTAGATATACAGTCTTTTCAAAATTGACCATGTACCGGACATATAGAAGTCCTTTTCATCATAATCAAATCGTATCATAGAGATATTGTCCATACGGCACAAGAAAGCGCCTGTAACTTCTAAACTTGAGTGATTTTGAGGTCTTACTACAAAGCTTGCGGTAACATCGGGTTCGTCTCCCATACGTGAGTCATTTAAAAGTGCATTTGGGTAGGTATCGATCACACCGCTGTAAGGTTCATCAACCCATTCTGCACTCCACGAAGAAACCTTTCCTATAAAATAAGCATAATTCGACTCATTAAACCACGGCTGAGCCACGGAAGCGCGAATCATCGCGGAACTTGTCAACACAAGAGCTAAGTACGCACATAGAACCCCTGCTTTCTTAGCATTTTTGTATGCTTTCACAGTTTTTCCCTCTGCTTAATTCTCTAGTTTAACGAATTACTTAATGCTATGTTTTTGTACGCTTGTACAATCTTGTTGTACACCAATACTCAAAAATACGATCAATAAGCATTTAATAATGAGCGAGAACATGGGTGACGGAGAAGAAGTTTTAGTCGGCACAACGCTGAAGGTTTATCGATATGCATTGAAGAGCAGGAAGCCAATAGGAGTACGTGAGGTTCATAGAGCGCTCAAGCTAAGCAGTCCCACTTTGTCTTCGTATCACTTGTCAAAATTGGAAAGAGCTGGCTTGTTGAAGCAAACACCTGAAGGATACGTGATAGATAAGGTAATTCTGCACAACTTTGTTAGACTCAGCAAGCTCCTTATCCCCAGATACCTGTTTTACTCCCTGTTTTTTGCGACTGCCACATTCATTGAGGTTGTGCTTTTCAAGCCTTCCGTTCTTACAAGAGAATACGTGTTTGCAGTGATAATAAGCGTAGCAGCCACCGTCTCCTGTTCGTATGAGACCATCCGCATATGGCTGAAAAGCAAAATCTAGCACAAGCATATACGTAGTAACGCGAAAATGATTCTTAAAAGACTAACAGTTTTAAGGCTTAGCCCATATTTTCAATTGCCAGAGGCTGAAAATGTTGGGAGAAATCGTTTTCGTTGGACTTGGACTGGACGACGAAATGGGAATAAGCTTGCGCGGTTTAGAGGAAGTCAAAACCGCCAACAATGTTTTCTTGGAACTCTACACGAGTCTTATGCCCAATTTTTCAATAGAACGCTTTGAAAGCATCTCGCAGAAAACGCTTACTGTTGTTTCAAGGAGGGAGCTTGAAGAACAAAATGGAGAAACAATTCTAGAAGCGGCAAGGAATGGAAAGGTTGTTTTGCTTGTTCCAGGAGACCCGCTCGTGGCTACTACTCATGTTGCTTTGAGGATTGAGGCTGAAAAGCGCGGATTAAGAACGCGTCTAGTTCATGGCGCATCCATACTTTCTGCCGCGATCGGCTTGTCTGGATTGCACAATTACAAGTTTGGGAAAAGCGTAACGATTCCCTTTTCAGATGGGACTCTTTATGAAACTCCATACAACGTTGTTGGACAAAATAAGAAGCTTGGGCTTCACACTCTCTGCCTGCTCGACATAAGGGCGGAAGAGAAACGTTATTTACGCATTAAAGAGGCGTTGGAATTGCTTTTGAAAATCGAAGATAAAAGAAAGGAGAAAATAGTCACTGAGGAGACGTTTGCGGTTGGCATAGCAAGAGCTGGAAGCGACACGCCGACTGTTAAGGCAGGTTTCGTTAAAGAACTGTTAGCGTATGACTTCGGTGATCCGCCTCACTGCATAGTTTTTGCTGGAAAGCTTCATTTCATGGAAGCAGAAGCCCTCATAGTCTTAGCTTGCGCCCCTGAGAGCATTCGGGAGATGGTAGAGTGAGCATAGAAAGGCTTGTTTACAAGTATATTGCTTCTGCAGAACATGTTCTAGGCGAAATAGAGATTATTAAAACGTGCACAAGCCTTGATGCAGATCGCCTTGCGAAAGTTTTAGATTCAGCTAGAGCCTATCTGGCGGATGCCAAATATTATAGGGACGAAGAGAGATTTGAAACAAGCCTTGCCTCCGTGGCATATT
The DNA here is from genome assembly GCA_036514855.1 of Bathyarchaeia archaeon. GTDB lineage: Archaea > Thermoproteota > Bathyarchaeia > Bathyarchaeales > Bathycorpusculaceae > DATBWI01. The sequence continues at coordinate 2,777 of DATBWI010000016.1, forward strand.
GCGAAGGCTTGCTGGACGCACTAAAACTATTGGGAGTCGTGAAGTTCGAATGGCCAATGACGAGGGAACAAGAAAGCGAAAAATAGTCCTAGTTTCAGGCGTGTTTGACCTTCTTCATCTGGGACACGTTAGATATTTGGAAGCAGCCAAAAAAGCTGGTGGACGAAACGCTGAACTCATAGTCATTGTGGCTAGAGATGAGACTGTGGAAAAGAGGAAAGGCAAGAAGCCTATTATGCCGGAAAATCAGAGGCGCGCTCTTGTTGAATCTTTGAAGGTTGTTGATGAAGCGATTCTTGGCTATGAAGATTTTGATATGGGCAGAGTGATCGAAAAGATTAAGCCAGACGTGATTGCTGTTGGGCATGATCAAGAAGGCATAGAGCGGGCTGTGAAGGGCTGCGTGAAAGAAAAGGGATTGAAAGTGAAGATTGTGAAGATTGGCAAGTTCAGCGAAGACGAGCTTGATAGCTCCTCAAAAATCAAGCAGAAGATCATTGAGAATTTCAGAAGATGAACGTTATGCTCAGAATTTCTAAGGGCTTCACGCTGACATACATGCTAATCGCTTTAAACATGGCTGTTTATGTTTACACTTCGATTATTGGCGGAAATTTCATCGACACAGATTATAATGTTGCCTTGCTTTATGGGCAAGTGAACGCGCGTGTTATGAGTGGGTGGTATTGGCAGCTCTTCACCGCCATGTTTGTCCATGCAGATATAGTGCACATTTTCGGGAACATGTTCTTTCTGCTTATTTTCGGGCTTAGAGCCGAGGAAATCTTCAGGAAAAGAGAATATCTGTTAATTTACCTCTCAAGCGGTTTAGCTGGAAACCTGTTAACATTACTTTTCGCACCGTATGCGCAGTGGCCTTCTGTTGGGGCTTCTGGAGCCATTTTCGGAATGTTCGGAGCTTGTGTAATCTATTTCCGAAGGTCAATAGGGCAGTCGATTCTAGGTGCATTGTTGTACGCTTTCTTTCTTTTGATGATCAGCACTGGACCGGGTGTGAACATTTTTGCCCATCTTGGCGGCTTAGCTGTTGGGTTGATAATCGGGTATGCGTTGGCGACGAGACGACGCAGACCCCCAGTCATGTACCAATACCGTTACGCGTATGCAGTGTAGCGTCAAGCGTGTTTGGTGACCTAGCTGAGTTTTTCGAAGTGTATGATGTAGACTAGTTGGTTTTCGTCCCATTCTTCATGAGTTTCTTTCCACATTTTCTTGAATTCTGCTAGAGTATAGCCGCCTTCTCTCTTTGCGTCTTCCTCGTCGAAGTACTTCAGCCGTTTCCTTTCAATAGAAATTATGCGTAAATCTGCAACATGAGGCTCCCAAATGGTAGCGTGAACCACTGCTCCTGCTTTCAGCTTAGGGTCTGGGAGGCTTATGCTGGAAATCTGCGTTTTAACTCTGTCCAAAATTGGCCCCTTATCCTCTGCTGTCAATCTGAGTTCGTGCGGGGCATCAGCTACCTCTCTGATGGCTTCTTCTAATGACTTCTCGGGTTCACGGGCGATTTTCTTAATAATTTGGTCTCTGTCTTTGGCTGGAAGCCGTTTTTCCGCCAACTTCTTAATAATTTCTAACCGTCTCTCTGGTTCCTCAACAGACCGCCCCACTTTGACGGCTGTGAGAAAATCAATTTTGCCTTCCGGCACTTGACCTGAAACCATTGAGGCTGCAACGTATTTCTGAGCTTCTTTCGGAACAACTTCAACTGTCCGCAGCCAAAGAGATACTGTGTCACTGCTGACGCCGATTTTCTTTGCTAAAGCCGTTTGAGATGGAAATTTCTCAGCACAGTTCTCCAGCAGATATTTGCACACTTGTCCCTTCTCAACTGCGCTGAGGTCTTCCCTGTGGACGTTTTCAATCAGGTTTAACTGTACTACTTCGTCATCGCTGTATTCCCTTATTATGGCGGGCACCTTTTGCAATCCAGCCTGCTGCGAAGCTCTATAGCGCCTCTCGCCGACCACAACCTCAAACCCTCCATTCATTGGTCTAACAATAATCGGTTCAAGAAGGCCAACCTCTCTTATGCTGTCTGCAAGTTCGCCCAGATGTTCCAAGTTGATTTCCAATCTTGGATTTAGCTTGCTAGGACGAATTTCTTCCAGTTCAATTTCTTTAATCACGCTTGACACGTGTTCCAGCCTCGCCTCTACTCCGTATATTCACCTATTTATGCAGATCATGTGCGAACCGATGCTTCTACAAGCCTATTTCTGCGGCAATCTTTTTCAGCCCATTTAGAGAGATTCCAAAGAATGTTTCTCTTGGAATGACGATTTGCTCGCAGACAAGAATTCTTTCCCTATCTGCTCCTCTCGCAAAGTCTTTGTCCTTGAACTTTTTGGCAACAGTTTCAGTTTTCACGTCCGCCAGCTTCTTTGATGGCATGACTAAAGCACAAGCCACAAGCAAGCCGGAAACGGCATCGCTTGCCATCAGTGCCTTCTCCATGCGACTTTCTGGCGTGAGTCCCGTGTGCTTGAAATTGTGAGTCTTTATCGCTTTTACAATGTCGTCTGGCACGAGTTCCTTCAAGATTTCTGCTGTTAAGAGCGTATGGTTTTCGGGAGTAGCTTCAGTTTTTTCGTAGTCGATGTCGTGTAGCAATCCGACCATTCCCCAAAGCTCTTCATCTTCACCGAAATGTTTGGCTGTGTTTCGCATTATGGCTTCAACTGCAAGCATGTGGTAAAGGATATTCTTCTTAGAGATGTGCCGTTTAATCAAATTCATGGCTTCGTTTCGAGTTAGCAAGGCGGATTCCTGAACCTTCTATGGAAGTTTGAAGCTTATAACGTCGTTAGACCTGTTCAACCGGGATAAAGTTCCAACAATCGCGCTAACATGGTCAAATCCCGAGATAGATGAGGATTTGTGATTTGAAGCGGAAATAGACAAACTATATAATTAGATTTGATGTTTTCAGCAGTCATCGTTGGGTGCAGAGGCTAATGGTTTCAACTAAGCTCAAAAACAGATTGAAAACTCTTCTTCCCTTAGCCGTCGGTTTGTTAGCTTTTCTCTTGTATCTCTATGTTTTCAGAGTAGACATCCCAACGATAATTGAAAAGATGCAGGGCATAGACCTTCCAATCTATTCTGTGGCTATTGTTTTTGTCATGTTTGAGATGTTCTTCTTCGCGTTGTCTTGGCGTTCTCTTCTCACCTTTCTCTCTGTAAAACTATCAGTTGTCAAATCCTTCTTATACGTCTGGTATGGCGTATTCATGGACATAATCATTCCGGCAGAATCCATAAGTGGAGAAATCACAAGGGTATACTTGGTTACGAGAGAGCAGAACGGAGTAAGCGGGAAAGTTGTTGCCTCTCTAGTCATGCATAGATTGATTGGAATGGCAGTAAACATAACAAGCCTACTCATAGGCATAAGCATTCTAATAATCAGAGGGCAATTCAGCGGAATTGTGCTCAATCTATCATTATTTATTGCCATTGTAACAGCAATAGTTCTCGCATTACTTACCTTCTTATGCGTTGACGAATCATGGACGATGAAAGTCATTGATACCATGATAAGGTTTGTGGAATACATAAGTCGAAAGCGTTGGAAACTGGCAAAAATCAGGGAGGACGCAGTCAAGGTGGCTAAGGCATTCCACAGTTCAATGCAAGAGTTTAGACATGCCCCCAAAACCATTTTAACTTCGCTATCTCTTTCTATTCTGTCGTGGATATTCAGTCTAGGAGTAGCTTACCTTGTTTTTCTGTCCATGAGGTTCCCCGTTCACTGGAGCGTAATTGTTGTGACAGGCGCAATAGTGGCTGCTGTGAAAGCCATTCCTGTGGGTATTCCCTTTGAGATTGGTCTTCCAGAGATAACGATGACCACATTGTATACGGTGCTGTCGCCGGAAATGCCCTTGGACATAGCCGCCACAGCAACTATACTCACTAGAATCCTAACGGTTTGGCTCAGATTTTTCGGAGGATTCATGGTGCAGCAATGGTTAGGCATCAAAGGGATAAAGACGCCCAACATAAGATCTGAAATAAACCAACTTCAAAAGTGAAAAGCCTAAATTTCCTCTAAGCCTCACATTATTAAGATGTCTGACATGGCGATTCTCATAGAAGATGCATCAATCAAGTATCTCGACAGACTGTACCAGATCGAAGTGGAATGCTTCAAAAAAGAGGCGTTCACAAAGCAGCAAATCGCCCATCTCCTGACTGATTACAGTTCAATGGGTCTGGTAGCGAAGGAAGACGGCAATATCATAGGCTTTGTCATAGGAAGAATCTATGCTGAAACAAAATTGCTCGCTGGACACATACTGACAATAGATGTTTCGCCAACTCACCGTCACATGGGAATCGCGCAGAAGCTTCTTGAAGAAATCGAAAAAATATTCAGAAACAAAGGCGCCAAAGAATGCCGCCTTGAAGTCCGCGAAGACAACATAGTAGCTTTGAGGTTATATGAGAAACTAGGCTACAAAAGGATCGGAAAACTTCATAATTACTATGGAAATGCCCATGGAGTGTACTTGAAAAAGACTCTAACCTAACTTTAGGATATTCAGTTTTGTTTTCTCGTCAAAAACCCTCTGTAGATTCACATCTTTTCCTTCTATGATAACCAGTTCCGCGGTTGCTCCAACGTGACAGCCTTTCATCAAATGCCCTCCCAAGGCCTGACCATTCTCATCCGAAACAACAATGTGTGCATGAACAAGCACTTCGCCTTTATCGTCAACAGCTACGTTGCCTATGCACGAGGCTATTTCTAAAGGCGCATTCAAGTGAATATACTTGTATTCTTTGTTCTTGTAATACCCTAGAACTGCATCTCTCAACGTTCCAATCACTAAAATGGCGCCTGCATGTATGCTATTTTCTTCTGCGCATTTTTTGATTGTTTCGAGTACATCCTCTCCTTCGGACATGCGCGAGAAACACATCTTTCCGGCTTGACCAATAATCATGCCTCTTCACTTTTCCATTACTGTTTTACTTCGTGTTTTGTAACGCAAACTCTAAAAGGCTTTGCTACCCATAATACCAATCGTGATGGACTATTGCCCAGAAAGAAGAAGGGTGAGAAAAGACTAGTCAAAGCTATAGTCGTTCTAATTCGCAACACGACATGGAGATGTGGGAGGCTTGAAAGGCTGATAGTGCGTAATCTTCACAGGCGGAACTTGAATTTTGGGAAGCCGGAAATGTCTATCAATGATATGCTGCAAAACTTCAGTTTGACAGGCAAGAAAAAGAACGAATTCTTGGATGCCATAAGAAGGTTGGAAAGAAGAAATATAGTAAGGATTATGAGCATTGTCAGCTAGAGCTTTCTATAGCACGTGTTTAGGATTTCTTAACAAGCTTCTTTGCGTCTTCCACACATTTCGTGGTGATCTTCGGCGAAATCTTCAGTTTTGTTGCTAAATCCTCCGGCGAAGCACTAGCTAACTCTTCAGCGCTGGTTATCCCCAGTTTCGACAGTTGTTCTAGCCTTTTTGGGCCAACGCCCTTAACTTTTGTCAGTTCCGTCTTCAATGGTGTGATCTCTGCAACAGTCTCGGTTTTCTGCTGTTGTTCTACAACCACCGTTGTTGTCATTGACGGTGCTGGAGTTGAAGGTGCTGGCTCTCGTGCAGGCTTTGGCAGTGCTTCCTCTGTCCCACATGTCAATCTCGGTCTCTGCGAATAGCCTATCCCGATAAAGAGAAATCCAAGCACGGCGGTCGTCACAACCCATACCTCTCTTTCTGGGTAGATATTCAGCAATACTGCGGCGATTGCAGTCAAAAGGAAGAACAACGCTGATACTACGTATAAGGCATAATCTGAACGCATTATTTTTTTCTCTCCTATTTTATCTAGTTCTCGTGAAGAGCTTAAATAATTTTCTACTCTCAAACCAAGAAAGGCGAGAGTTTTGTGGATTTTATGGCTATCTACCGTCTATTTCAGCAGTTTTTCTTCAGGAGGCGGCGGTCTTATCAAGCCTTCCTTCATTAACAGTTGCGTGGATTCTCTTGCGTTCTTTATTATTGCTGAGGCTCTGTCATACAATTCTTGCCTGCTCAACTTGACTCTTGCTACTCCCTGCTCTATGGATTTTAAGGCGCATGCTACTGCTTCCAACGGAAAGACTTCCCATTCCTCCATTCTCGGCAGAATGTCCCTTTCATTAATTCCTCTTTCTTCAGCGAACTTGGCAAGTTCTTGGGCTGCGGCTATGCACATGTCGTCTGTGACTGTCTTCGCCTTTACATCCAAGACGCCTCGGAATATTGCTGGGAAGCCTAAACTATTGTTCACTTGATTTGGAAAGTCGCTTCTGCCCGTCGCCACTATGCGTGCTCCCGCTTTTTCTGCTTCCCATGGCCATATTTCCGGTATTGGGTTGGCGCATGCAAACACTATAGCGTCGTCAGCCATGCTCTTTATCCACTCCTTCTTTATTGTGTCAGGACCTGGTTTTGATGCTGCAACTACAGCGTCTACGTCTCTGAAAGCTTCCGGTATGCCGCCTCGTCTGCCTTCAACATTTGTTTTTTGTGCAAGATCATATTTCCACGGGTCTTCTTCCTTAACTATGTCCCTTCTGCCGGAGTACACTACGCCTTTAGTGTCTGCCATTATTATGTTGCCTGGCTTGACTCCCCATCTTATCAGCACAAAGGCGGTTCTAAGGTTGGCTGAGCCTGCGCCTAATAGGGTTATGAGGCTTTCCTTTGGGTTTTTGCCCACCAGTTTGAAGGCGTTCATCAAGCCTGCCAACATAACTGTGGCGGTTCCCTGTTGATCATCATGCCACACTGGGATTTGTAGCCTATCTCTTGCCTTTTCCAAGACGTAGAAGCATTTTGGCTTTTCTATGTCTTCTAGGTTTATGCCTCCGAATGATGGTTCGATTAGTTCGCAGGCTCTTACTATTTCTTCTGGGTCTTTGGTTCGTAAGCATATTGGAAAAGCGTCCACGCCGCCCAGATATTTGAACAACAAGGCTTTTCCTTCCATCACTGGCATGGCGGCTTCTGGTCCTATGTCGCCTAAACCTAAGACTCGAGTGCCATCGGTGACAACTGCAACGTAGTTCCAACGGTTTGTAAGCTCAAAGGATTTTTCTGGATTTGCCTGGATTTCTTTACATGGGGTAGCTACGCCTGGCGTGTACCATACTGCGAAGTCGTTGGGGTTTCTTATGGCGCATTTTGGCATGACTTGGACTTTGCCTTCATAAAACCTGTGCAGGGGCGAAGCCAGCTGTAATGGTTTTCTGGCTTTTGCCAATAACTCTTCCACTGTTGGTTTTTTTTCTTCATTTTTGGAGTGAGGCAGAATAATCTCTCCTTTGAAGATGCTGTTTTCCTTATCAATAGTTTAAAAGGTTGTGGTAAACTTAAAGAAACATGTCAAACTATGAGAAATGCTGACATTGATGCATAGTCAAGAAGGAATGGGCTTGGAAATGAGAAAGAAACCTGAAACACACACCAAAAATATGATCACGTTGCCATGCGGTTGCATATATCAAGATGAAGGATGGTTATTGACGCGTATTCAGGAATGCGCTTATCATAAGAGAAGAAGAACATCAAAGAGACCGTACAGGCCTAAAGCTGAAAGTGTAAGACCGTGAAGAACGGTTTCTATTTTTTTGTTCTATAATTGCATGGAAATTCTAGAATACGCTCTTAATGTTGCCCGTTTTTTTCCAGTTTTTCAGCGTCTTTCAAAAGCCTCGTGATTTCAGGTTCTTTTATGTCATTGTTTTCTCTTATTTTGATATGCCTTAAGTTTTTGCCTGTTCCTTCTAGCAGTTTTGATTTTAGTTTCGCTCCTTTGAAGAAGCCGAAGTCCGCATGATCCTTGTAGAATATGATCCATGCAAGGTTTTTGCCATCCAGTAGGTAGGTGATGTTGCCCCATTTGACTGTCTCCGTTATGTCTGGGAGTGTTTTCTTGACTATTGAGCGTAGTTTCTCTGCAATTCCTTTTTGTTGTGGGTCAAGATTACCCACTATTTCTTCTAAGGTTTTTCCCTTGGTTTTTCTCATAGCCTATAAGTTAGTCGTATTGCTTTTATTGGTTTTCTGCAGCAAGAAGCTCTTTGCTTTTCTTCATGGAAAAAGATGGCTAGATTTTGCCGACCTATTAATTTGTTTAAAAGAAAATGGTTGGAAGTATTTCAAAGACAAGTGTGGCGACTAGTATCTTCTTTGGCGGTATCCGCCTCTTCTGTCTCTTCCACCGCCGCCGCCACCACCACCGAAGTCTCTTCTGCCTCGTCCCCCTCCTCCTCCTCTGAATGGTCGTCTGGGCTCCTCGTACACTTTTGTGGAAACGTTGTTTTCTGTGTTTACTTCGCCTGCAAGCGCTTCTTTTGCTGGTTCCAGTGTGCCATATCTGCCAACGTTTAGTCTAATGTTTCCTCTGAACAGGGTTACGTAGCCGTTTCCTATGGTTATGGTGTCGCCATCATTTACTTTGTCGATGTTGTCGTCCCATAATGTGAGGTATACGCTTCCTGTCTCATCGCCTACTAATGCGTCGCATACTTTGTGTGGTGATCCGTCTCTTCCTGCTGCGATGTTTCTGATTTCGCTTTTTGAAACTACTTTTGCTGTGACGTTTACTGCTCTTGAGGCAGGGGTTAATTCGCCTACTTTTGCGTCTACGGGTTGTCTATTTCCGGAAAAGCCTTCAACTGCCAAGTTGTTTCAACACCTTATGTATTTACAAGCACAGATAACCTTACCTTTAACACTTAAGGTTTTTGGTTATTTGTCAAGCCGCTTGCGTCTTGGGTCTCTTTTTCGGCTTGGTATGGAAGCTTGGCAGTGACTGAGGCTGAGAAAGTCGAAACCTCAAAGCGGTTAGAACCCTGCCCTTCTTTTGAAACGGGCAACTCTGGTTGTATGCAACACTTTTCCACAAAACATAATTAGAACCAGCTAGATATGAAACAGTGAGGGAGACAAGAAAACCAATTCTGCAATGTGATCATAGGTATCTCTCTATGTTGATAAATGAAAATGAGGAAAACGAAAAGGGGGAAACCAAAAATGAACGAAAAACATCTGAAAGAAACGATCACACCGTTAAGCATAGCTGTTTTGTTTATAGCAACGCTCCTTTCAAATGTTTCTGTTGCATCTGCACAAGAGATACCGAGGGACAAGATCCTGTGGGCAGCCTGCCAATGGACACCTACCAGTTTTAATCCGTTACTCATGGATGAGGGTCAAGGTTGGGACACGTACATCATGTATGAGCCGATGTTCGGAATGAATGTTGCGAATGGTGAACTTATCAAGTGGTTAGGCGAGGACATAAGATGGGTTAACGGCACCTGCATAGAGGTGACCCTTCGCGATGGCATCTATTGGGTGAAGATGACGCCTGACGGTCCTGTGTACCATAGACCGATAACATCCGAAGATGTCCAGTACAGTTACTATCTTTATGGAGCATTTGATGAATCGCCCAGTTACGTCAATCCCGCTTTCAATGTAGATCACATGAGCAGCTTTAGAACTAGAGTAGGATCAATGAGCAATTTTGAAATAGTCAATGACCGAGTATTCAGAGTGCACATAAAACCCCAATATGCAAATAGCTCGGTCATGTGGCGTAGCGTAACCCGGTCATTCGTCATATTCCCCAAGGATGTTTGGGCACAGGTTGTTAAGAACTATTCTAACCCGCTGTCCTTCTCTAACAATTGGATAGATTCAGCAATGCCAGCCGAGTGGAAGGTCGCCTCAGGAATGTACCTGCCCTATTATTACTACGCTATGGATAGTGTGATAATTACGACGATCATGAAGAGAAACGACCTCTGGTGGGGCATCGTGCACCCTGCATTCGGCAAGGCACCTGCGCCTGCTTACTTGGGATACTTAAACTATCCTTGGTCCAACTGCATAGGAGCGTTGGCTGATTTAGAGGCTGGAAATCTTGACTGGGATGGACATTACATTCCAGGCCTAGACCAGATTATGGCGCAACATCCCCATCTGCACACATATTTCAACTATCCACCGTACTTCCCAGACAAATCAGCCGTGTTGCTGGTTCCAAACCACTGTAAGTACCCGTTGAATGAGCCTTGGCTTCACAAGGCCATAGCCTCTGTGATAGATTATGATGCTATCAGCGTGGTTGTCAGCGGCTATCTGCAAACTCCTAGTCCTCTATTGATACCTAATGACGACGCTTGTGCTCGGCAACTGGTGAACACGACCATCGAGGATAAATACCGTATTGATTATGACGTGATGCTGGGACTTGAAATTCTAAATCAGTACTGCATTAATGCAAGCGGTACATGGTACACGAAGGATGGCCCAAGTGAAGAGTGGCTTGATCTGTACCCGGACCATGAACCCTACACGGATGCGCTGCCAAATGAGCAGGGAGTAAACGTACCGCTTGGCCCATGGGAAATCGTTGATGTCGTCGGATGGTCAGACGTCAACATAATGGACGTTGTAGCCGCTGATGCGTTGACCAATTCGCTCGGCATAGACATCACAGCGCATTTCCTCGATTGGGATAGTTACATAAATGCGCTGGATACGAATAACTTCGATTTTGCGAACTATTGTATGAGTTGGGGTACAAATGGTGACATGTACGAGCGTTATACTCAGATGTTCATGGGTGATGCGGGCGTTTGGTGTCATTATGGTGACTACAGGAATCCAGAGCTTGAGAGTCTGCTGAACACTCTTGAGACCGCTCCTCCTGGCTCGCAAGCGCAACAGAACATTGCCAACCA
>DATBWI010000017.1:0-9568 GCA_036514855.1 Bathyarchaeia archaeon
CAGTGGACTGAACCGAACGCTCTTGGTGAACATATCTGGTCTTCAGATGCGCATTCCGGTGCCAAATCGCTCTCCCTAAGATTGCAAGCAGGCTCCACAGGTTCGCGTATGTGGGCGCAAACGTTCAGGACTAGTCTCAGCGAACCAACTTCGCGCTTAACGCCAGGCAACACCTACTCACTGTCGGTATTTGCAAAAACAGTTCAGGGACAGGCAATGCTGTCAGTGAATTTCTACGACGCAAGCAGTAAATGGTTGGATGCCGTCTGGAAAGATAATGTCAGGGCTTCAAATTGGACAAGTTTCAGCCTAAGCGTTGCAATCCCAATGAACGCAGCGTGGTTTAGCATATCAGCGTGCCTTTTGCCCAGCGGTATTGATGCCGGACAGCCTTTTGCCCAATGCTGGTTTGACGATTTTGACCTGCCAACTTAAGAACAGCCTATACTAAAAGTCTAAAACACTTTTCTTTTTTATTTTTTGAATGATTTCTAAGTGAAACTACGGTTTCTTTCGAACAAAAAATATGCAGCGCTTAGAGGCAAAGAATCGATGGGCACGAGAAATGGATTGAACCTGATGACTTCGAATGCGCTATTGCTGCTCTTCCTTCTTTATTCGCACCACCTGGGCGGTGCGCGATGCTATCAATATTGCTGCAGTTAATATGATCGCGGAGACAACCATCAAAGCCACTAAAAGCGTTAAAAGCGATATTATCCGATCCATATACGGTGAGTTCTCATAAACGGTGATGTAGGCAGAACCAGATTCAAATCCATGATCAGTCCCTATTGTGATCTGCACCGCAGTGTTCATACCTCTTCCATCAGTTGGAACGCTAAAGGTTATGTCGCCGAAGAGATGCATGTTTTTGCCAGACACTGGAACATCATAAGTGCGAGTTTCGTTGCCTATCCAAGCGCCACCAGCGAATGCTCTCCAGGACATGTAGACTAGAGTGATATTTTTGACAGCTACCGCCACATCCCTATTATTGTAAAAAGCAACGAACAAAGTTCCTCTGTCGCCAAGAATGTACTTTGGCTTATCTACCCAAGCGGTAACTTCGTCAACGTCTTGGGTAGCAACCAACGGGATACACATGATAACCGAAAGGACTATCAGGCTTAGTAACAGAGTTTTCCTGCCCAATTCTTCCACCTAGCTTGTCCATTTAAAGACTTGAAATTATTTAAAACTTGCTAGAGCTTGAACCCACAACTTTTCGCACAAGCACGCACATGCTTGCGGCTGAGGCGTCTGTTCTGATTCCCGTATGGTTGAAATGAGTTAAACAGGCTTGGAAGCCTTCCTTTTTCAACGCTTCAATGACGCTTTTGACTGAAGGCACCGGCAAACCTAGTCTGTCGCAGATTTTATCAACGACGTAGTAAGTTGCTGGAGCATCAGCCTCATTAATCATCAAAGCCAATAGTCTCCGAATTCTCTCTCTTTGATTAAACGTCATATGTTGGGCTTGTTCCTCCATTCTCATGCAGAACTGTTTGTCGAAGAGTTTGCCCACCCATAGAGGACCCGCAAACTCCATTCTTGAGCCACATTCGACGCATTTTCCAGACTGCTCAGACGGGAAAATTCTCGTCAAAATCTCCCTATGAAAGCATTTAAAACAGTGCAACACATAACCTAGGTTTTTAATGCTTTCATCAGCTTTTTTTGCGCCGTAGCCTATTGTTGCATATGTTCTCACGTAGTGGTCTGTGCTTTGGCTTAGAAGAACGTTTATCCCTATATCATGCTTTGCCGCTGTTCTGGCGAGACATCCAACCAAGAGCCGGACAGCTAACTCGTGGCAATATTCCGTGCGTAGAGGTTTCCCACCATACTTGCGTACGCATGCTCTTGGATGAACTCCGCACAAAGGCGCCATGTCAGTTGCCGTCAAAGCCAAAAGCCCGCCATTGCGTAAAGCTCTGACAGCAGAATCCAAATACAGCACTGGTGAGCCGAAAGGATCAACATCCACAGCGTCGAAACGCTTACGCGGAACACTATAATGCGCTAACAGAAGGTTTGCATCTTGATGTTTTACAGTTATGCGCTTGCTCAATCCGTTCATTTGCACGTTTTGCCTTGCAAGTTTGACGGCTTTTCCGCTAATGTCGCCGACTACGACTTTCTTGATGCCTTTGACTTCTGTTGCAAAGCGAACTGCTCTGACTCCGCAACCTGCTAGTGGCTCGCACACGGAGATTAGGCGCTTTACAGTCTTTTGGTAGGCTTGCAATGCTAAAACTGCAATATCGCGATTTAATCGCATGACAGGATTGTAGAAGACTGGAGCTTTAGAAGGCGCATAATCTGACGGCGATTTTACGAAGGCAGCTAGCTTTGGAACTAGTATTTTGATTTTCCCTTCAGTTATGATTTCTGTCGGAAAATCTGCGTCAAATCCGTTTTCCATGTTCCTGCCTTGCCCTCAATGCTGATTATGACGAACCATTAATTAAGGAAATATCCCAAATCAAGTTAAAGGGAGAATTAGTGAGTAAGCGCATATTGCTTTTGACTGGCATGCCGGGTGTTGGAAAAACTACGGTTTTGCTCAAGACTGTTGAAGACCTGAAAGCTAGAGGTTACAGCGTTGGCGGAATGATCAGCCGCGAAGTCCGATCAGGTGGAAACCGTGTCGGTTTTGAAATATTGGATTTGGGTAGCGGCAGGCGTGGTTGGCTTGCACATGTTAATCAGCCGAGCGGTCCACAAGTCGGAAAATATCGAGTTAATCTCGAAGACCTTAACAGTATAGGCGCAGAAGCCATAACGAGCGCTATCACGAACAATGATGTATTGGCGATAGATGAGATCGGGCCTATGGAATTGTTTTCTGAGAAATTTAGAGAAGTGGTCAAGAAGGCTGTTGACAGTGGAAAGCCTGTAATCGGCGTTGTTCACTGGAAGGCAAGAGATAGACTTATAGACGAAGTTAAAAAGAGGGAAGATGCAGAAATAATAGAAGTCACAACAAAGAATAGGAATGAACTAGATCGAGACATTGCAGATAGATTTGGGGCTTAGTAGTTTTCGCACCATAGTTCAAAATAGCTTTTTGCGTGACTGCATACTGGACATTTTTCCGGAGCTTCTTTTCCTTCAAAAACGTAACCGCAGTTTCTGCACTTCCACATTACGGGCTTGTCCTTCTTGAACACCACGCCTTGCTGAACATCTGCCAACAGCTTCCGATAGCGTCTTTCATGGTATGCCTCAACCTTGGCAACCATGCGAAAAGTTATGGCAACGTCAGCAAATCCTTCTTTTTCAGCAGCTTCCGCAGAATCCGGATAAAGCGTGCCCCATTCCAGTTTTTCGCCTTCAGCCGCAGCCAACAGATTCTCTGCCGTAGACCCGATAACGCCTGCAGGGTAGGAAGCGGTAATTTCTACCATTCCGCCTTTCAAATGCTTAAAGAACAGCTCTGCATGTTCCTTCTCGTTATCCGAAGTTTCTTGAAAAATCGCGGCTATCTGCTCATAGCCCTCTGCTTTAGCGGCACTTGCAAAAAACGTGTACCGCGTTCTTGCTTGTGATTCGCCGGCAAAAGCTGCCAACAAATTCTTCTCTGTGCGACTACCTTTCAACTCCATAACCTCAAACTCCTTTTAGGCATATGTCTGCGATAAAGCAAGTAAAAAAACTTTCGAAAACAGCAATTGCAGTTTAGGCGAAACGGCTCAAACCAGAGTCCAACGTATATATAAGGGAGGGGATAGGCTCGTCAGAGCATCAGCACTATTCGGGCATAATGTGTGCTTAAATAGTGACGCGAAAATACTGCATTAAGGGATGTGATTTCGTTGACAGCTTTATCCTTGATTGCCTACCTAGCAGCGGTTGTTGCCGTGGTAATGATGTGGAGAGGCATATGGGGATTAATGGATGAGTATCTTTTGCCAGAAAACCCAAAACTCAGCTACTGGACATCATTCATCTCAGGCTTCATAATCATAGCCATAGCTCTTGCAATCACACAACTATAAGGTTCACGACATTGTGTTTCGCTTCTGCTTCTTGGTTTTTGTGGGCTTCGGCGCATGGTTCATAATCGGAATATTCTTCTAGCGGTACATTGTCGAACATATTAGACCAGAGTCAAGTTCATTCAAGCTAAAACCAAACCTTGTGGTTAATCAATAGAAGATTTATAAAGAATTTCGGTTTCAACTTACAGTGGAGAGAGAGCGATATGAAAGAAGCCTTGAAAGGATTTATCCGCGACCTTTTGATCGTCACAGCAGTTTTCGTAGCTTTGAACGCGTTTAACTCAACAGTGTTGGCAGTCCCAGACGTATGTTATGTTGCAGTGTGGAACAACAGGGCGGCGCGTGATTATCGTTCGATTAGGGGAAATCAGACTAGGCAGACATTTACAGTGTATAATGCCACTGCATCCTACGTGTGCCTATATCGAAGCAGTACCGATTTCTTTTGCGCAGGATTCGCGAAGGGTTATGCTCCGAATGGAACATGGCTATCTGTACCTTACTATTATGTCGATTGGAACATCAACGGATACAATTGCCTTTTCTTTGAGCAAGCACCTGCAGGATCTTACGATTACATGCTGTTTGTATTCTCGCACGTTAATGGCAGCAACACGATGTACGCCTTCATAGACAGCAACTTTAAGACAAGTGTAAGCGGGTTTTCGAACGCAGGTTACGCAGCGCTTGGCGCAACGGAAACGCATGATACTCGCGATCAGATGAATCACTGGTTCTCTAACATGCGGGCAGGCGAAGATTGGTGTACATACTCTTCATTTACGAACCCTCTTACTTACGAAGACGACCCTCCCTATAACCTAAATTTGATAAGCGCGTCGGAATGGACAGCGACTGGTCAAGGATCATAATTGGAAAAGGTGACTGAAGAATGAAGTTAAAATGGAAAAATATCAGAACACTTGCACTGCTTGCAACGGTAATTCTAGGCATATCAAGCACCTTCATATATCTAAGTGCATTTAGCCCAATGACTAACCAACCAGAGACAGCAGACTTTCGCCCCTTCTATCCTCCTGCACTGCCGATACCAGGCGAAGAGGTTTCATTCGAACAGGCGCAGGCGTCAGTGCCGTTTAAGATTAGACTGCCTACGAAAATGGGAACCCCTGTACAAATTAACCTTCTCCAACCTCCTCAAGCAACCACAGAGTCAGCAACTATGATTTATGCAGACAATAAGCCATCGAAGGGCGCCACTGATTCTGATGTCATGAACCAAAATGGCATCATCCTTTTCGAAGAGCATAACCGCAAGACTCTGAACCAATCGATCGTAAACATTAGAGCCCGCATAGACTCGTCCGTGCAATACCGCAAATATTCTATTATAAACGAAAATGGTGAGGACGGCGTTCTGCAAGAAGTAGACATAAATGGATACGTGGGCTGCGCAGGAGGAAACGTTTATCATTGCGTTAGCTGGTACACGGAAACCACTTATTACCAATTGACTAGCAACATCAAAATTCCCGTGCAACAACTCATCGAAATAGCCCAGAGCATCCCAATCAACTAAAAGGAAAACACAAATCTCCCCTTTTTTCAATTTAAACCGAACAGGGTTTCATAGGCTACAAACAAGAAAGGCACAAGCGCTTACAGACAACTATCGATTAGATTCACTAAAGCGTTATAGCTAACAACCTTAATAAAGGAAAAAGCAACATAAATGAGGACAGGATGTCACGGCAAAGGCGCGTCTAGAATATTCTTCTAGAACATTTCAAGAGATAAATCCATAGATGTTGAAGTCATTTTCAAACAAGAGAACTATTCATACCGATCAAGGTACAATGGCTTAGTTGCTTCCTTCTTCCTTTCTTCCTTCGAAATATCCTCCAACAAAGTGACAATTTTCAACTCCGAGGTTTTCGCGCCCTTTTTGGTCAATTCTCATGCCCAGAAGGCTGTTACATCAGCTATCCAATATTTCTGATTTACGAAGCCAAAATCAATATCTCAAAAACTTATTCAGAATCGGAACAATCAAAACTCACTTCACCACTAAAGGTTAGAAACAAAATGTTATAGCCTTGAACTATTCTCATTTTAGAGTAGGAAGGACGCTTTATGCTGGTTGCTGGAGTTGACGATGCCGGACGAGGTTCAGTAATCGGTCCCTTAGTCATTGCAGGAGTCCTGATGAAAGAGGAAGAACTGCCAAAGCTTAAGCAATTGGGCGTTAGAGATTCAAAACTCCTATCGCCACACAGAAGAGAAACGCTTGCCATAGAAATCAAAAAAATCGTCCAGAAATACGCTGTTGTGAAACTGACGCCTAAAGAAATTGACGAAGTAGTAGATAAAGGCAGAAAACTTCATAAGCTGAACTGGTTGGAAGCGCAGACAATGGCGAAAATCATAGAAACGCTGAAGCCAGACATAGCCTACGTTGACGCTTCAGACGTTCTGGAAGAACGATTCAAACAGCACATCCAAGAATGCTTACCCTTCAAAGTTGAGATAGTCTCGGAGCACAAGGCAGACAGGAATTATCCAGTAGTCTCAGCAGCATCAATCATCGCAAAAGTCGAACGGGATAAGGAAGTTGAAGAAATCGCAAAAAAATATGGCAATCTTGGCTGCGGCTACCCTACAGACCATAATACCATAACGTTTCTCCAACAATGCCTGCAAAAACTTGGCGAGTATCCAGACTTTGTGCGAAAATCGTGGAAGCCAGCAAAAAAAGTCAAAAGCGAAAACGATTCAGTTCAGAAAAAACTCGCTTAATGCTCCGTAATCAAGTCTCCAGGAGTACGGATTCTGGAAAGCTCATTCTCTCGAATGCACTCTATATCCTTGTTTGAGGGTTTTCGCCCATCAGTAATAAGTACTGGGTGAGCCTGGACAATTCTGCTAAAACTTAGAATCTCATCAACACGCCTCTCCAACCCTCTTTCCTTATCATTCGTAACTCCGCCAATAATCCGCATCTTTTCTTCAGGAACCATTATCACAAAATCAAACGGCGCCCTCTTAATCGCCGTGAAATTACCAGGCGTAAACTTTTTCAATATTCTCTGAAGAAGCTTATTCACAGCCATCGCTGGACGTGCCCTCGTCAGAAAACACCCATGCTGCTTCCTAGGCTTCGCAAAAACATCTATCGGTTTCGCAACAGGAATTCCCAAAGTATATACGAGGTTATATGCAACCGCAACCGACGCCCTAGCCATGCCCCGTTCATACCCGTAAAGAGTTCTTCGAGATATTCCAATCATTTCAGCCACCTGACCAATTGAAAGCCCGAGCTTTTGTCTTCTCCTTTTTATTCGCTCACCATCAATTTCAACAGAATACCCACCAGGGTCAGCGTGGATCAACGGGTAAGCATTACTGGTTATAATGCCCTCAAAAGTTTTAGGCGTCACGATTAAACCGTTATACCTTGTGTAGACCGTGTCATCATCCAAGTTTTTCCCTCGCGACCTATTGCTCATCAAAAGCGAAATTGCTGATACACATTCAGAAATGACTTTAAGCTCACGCGAATCACTTCGAGAAAAACCATCTATATCTGCATGAAACTTCACCAGAAGGGTGACAGCACTTTTTCTCGCTACAAAATCAAAGCAACTTGGTCTCGAAGAACAGAACTGAGAAACAACGAAACCCGCTTCTTTCAACGCAGACTCGGCCGCTTCTAGACTCTCACTTTCGACACGAGTCATCAAGGGGTCACGTGAAATACCGAAGGCACTGCGAAATATAAACTATATGTTCATTTCAGGGTGCCGCGCAATTCAAAAAACCTTGAAAAAGAACTGATGGGTCTTGGTGCGCTAACTCTGTAGGGCATTACCATGAAAGCAAAGGATGCGCGATAATTGAAGCTGCTTTGAAATTAGGAAGGAATAAGGCTTTCCGAGATGAAATAGGTAGTGAAGTACAGCCCCATGAGCATACATGCGATTCCAATTAGCAGCACGTATAAACCGCGGTTTCCTCGTTCTCTTTTCCATGTATAGGCTCCAAGCATTATTGCGAGCGTACCTAACATTTCAGGCATAACAAACAAAAACAACAAAAACATTGAATATCACCCTTAACTGTTAAATTCTGCTTCCCTGCCTCGCGCCAGCGCATCGATGATGAAATCGAACAGGTTGCATGCTCGTTGATTATGAATGATGCCTTCTTTGAAGTGCCATTTGCTAACGGTTTCTTTCGAAATTGGACATAAAATGAGCCGGTTATCAACAGCAGCCATAGATTTCATCTGAAACGCACCTTATCATTATTGCTATCGTATTCTTCTCTTAAGTCTGTGTGACTGACGCATTACAGTGACACCATATTTCATTCGCTCCGTGTCATCATCATTCACTAGTATAAAAAGATGACAGGAGCAAAGTTCTCTTTTGTACGTGATGAGAAGGGTCTAGCTACATGTTTTCTCTAATCACTTTGCCTAGACGCTGAATCCCTTCACCTATTTGTTGCTCAGTTGGAAATGAGAAGTTGATCCTCATAGCGTTCTGTCCCTTGCCATTACAATAAAAGGCTGAACCAACAACATAGACTACTTTGTTTTCAACAGCCTTAGGAAAAAGAACGTCAGCACTCATTTTCTTAGGCAACTTGACCCAAAGGAAAAGCCCGCCTTCAGGCTTAGACCATTCAACACCATCAGGCATGTATTTTGCTAGGGCTTCCAACATGATTTCCAGCTTTCGCCCGTAGACTTCACGGATTTTCTCAACCTGTTTAGGCAGCAATCCTCGTTTCAAGAATTCGGCAGCTACGAGTTGTGTATAGGTTGGAGAACATAAGTCCATGCCCTGTTTCGCCACGACCAAGCGGTTCATCCATTCGACCGCAGCTATTATCCATGCTAATCTCAAACCCGGAGCAAGAAGCTTTGAAAAAGTGCCTAGCGCCAAAACATGGTTCTGACTGTCAAGGCTATAGATAGCTGGGACGGTTTTTCCCTTGTACCTCAAGTCTCTGTATGGGCTGTCTTCTACGATGGGAACTTCGTATTGATAGGATAGTTCCAAAAGCCTCTTACGCCTTTCTAGTGACATGGTTATTCCAGACGGGTTTTGAAAGTCTGGAACTACGTAGATGAATTTCGGCTTCCTTCCGCTCCTGACTATCTTATGCAGTGTTTTCTCAAGAAGATCCATTCTCATGCCTTCATCATCCTGAGGCACACCAATCATTTTGGCTCTATACGCCGAGAAAGCTTGAATACCGCCTATGTAAGAGGGCAATTCAACTATTACAATGTCATGCGGATCCAAAAAAACTTTGGAAACAATATCCAAACCCTGTTGCGAGCCAGCAGTCACCAAAACATTTTCAGGTTTTACTGTAGCTTTTTCTCTCCTAAGCCATTTTGCAATTTCTTCTCGAAAAGGTCTCTCTCCTTCAGTTGGCCCGTACTGGAGAGCCAATGCTCCTTTTCCCCGCAACACTTGGCACGAGATATCTTCCAGATCCTTGACTGGAAAAGTTTCGGGTCCAGGCAGCCCACCCGCGAATGAGATGATGTCAGGTTGCCGAGTCAGGTTCAGAAGGTCTCTTATTTC
>DATBWI010000018.1:0-8957 GCA_036514855.1 Bathyarchaeia archaeon
GGCGATATTACGTCAATTATCCCGGAAATACCTGTCTTCGCTATCCGATTAAATGAAGGTTTACGGGCAGCTTCTAACGGTGTTTTCCCGCCTAACTCCTTAACGGGACGATCAGCCATCCCATCTCCAATAACCAAAACTGCCTTCAACGCTTACTCACACCATTCCCATTATTTAATGCGCTCAGTTACATCGCCGTCAGTTAAAAATATTTGCGCCTCTAGCATTAGAACAAAATATATCCTAGAACTACATTCTTGCATTAAAAGCTGAAGAAGAGAAGAACCATGTCAAACGCAAAGATTAGCGGAAAAGCTTCTGGCAAATCCATATCCAGAGAACAATGGAGCAAACACTTCGGCAAATGGTTCAGACATGTCCTAATCGACGGAAAGATTATGGATTATCGCTATCCAGTCAAAGGCTTCGCCGTATGGCTTCCTTACGGGTTTAAGATAAGACAGAACGTCTTCGGAATCATCCGAAACACGCTAGACGCCACGGGACATCAAGAAGTGCTATTTCCACAATTAATACCTGAAACATCCCTGAAAAAGGAATCTCAACACATTGAAGGCTTCGAGGCACAGTGCTTCTGGATAACCCAAGGCGGAAAAAGACAACTGAAAAATCGGCTTGCATTACGTCCAACAAGCGAAACCATCATCGCCCCGATGCAGCACTTGTGGATTCGCTCCTTCGCCGATTTGCCACTGAAACTCTATCAAATAGTCACGGTCTTCAGATTCGAAACCAAAGCAACAAGACCCATCATAAGAATGCGCGAATTCGACTTCAAAGAAGCCCACACCGCACATGCAACAAAAGAAGAGGCTGAAGCACAAGTAAAAGAAGAAATAGAAAACTACAAGAAAATCTTTGATGAACTAGGCGTAGCTTACATGATTTCAAAAAGACCAGAATGGGACAAGTTCGCTGGCGCGGAGTACACAATAGCCTTCGACATGATATGCCCTGATGGGCGAACACTGCAGATCGGAACTGTGCATAATCTTGGACAACACTTCTCCAAAGCATTCGACATCACGTACGAAACAAAAGACGGCAAAAGAGAACACGTGTGGCAGACATGCGCCGGAATCTCTGGCAGAGGAATCGCATCCGTCCTAATCACACACGGAGACGACCACGGCGCAGTCTTACCGCCAAAAATCGCTCCAACACAAATAATAATCATCCCCATACCATACAAAGGAAAAATGGAACAAGTAAACACTGAATGCCAAAAAGCAGCAGACAAGCTTAGAAAAGACGGGTTCAGAGTTGATGTTGACCTGAGAGAGGATGTGACGCCGGGATCAAAATATTATGATTGGGAACTGAAAGGCGTGCCGATTCGCGTTGAGATCGGTCCAAGAGACATCGAAAGGAACGAAGCTACAGTCGTCCGGCGTGACACATTGGAAAAGCGTACGTGCAAACGTGGAGAGCTTACGGAATTCTTGAACACTACGATGGGGAAGATGGCTGAAGATTTGAAGCAGAAGGCATGGCAGTGGACAGAAGAGCATGTGCACCGCTCCGAAAATCTCGAAGAAGCAAAAGCGCTTTTGACGAAACGTGCAGGAATAGTTGAAGTCTTATGGTGCGGCGACGAAGAGTGCGGACATAAATTCGAGGAAGAAACTGTTAACGCTAGGGTTTTAGGCACACCAGAGGACAAAAACGAGAAAATAGAGGGCACGTGCGTAATTTGCGGCAAAAAAGCAAAAACGATGGCCAGAACAGCAATAGCCTACTAACACGATTCTTCTACTTCACTTTATCAAAAAAGATATAGTGAAATACTAGACAAACCCCACTCAGTCGCGGAGACCCACACGCTCCCTTAATTGGCTTGCAACATCGCCCAATCCTAACGCACTTAATGTTTTTCCAGTAGGTATTCCTCGGTCGTCCCAGCCTCTCTTTCTATAATAAGCCTGCAACAACGCATCGTATTTTGCCCTATCAAGCCTTGAACCTTTCAACGGGCCTTTCGTGAGCGGCTCATCAAACCATCTTGCCGGCGGAGTATCCATCTCCTTGCTCCACTTTGTGCCAAATTCGCGAATCCAAATGGCGCGAACCAAATTAAACACTCTGTCAGCGATTATGTCTAAATCGTTCCGAGTAATTTCTTGACCAGTTGCAACGCTCAAAAGCTTAGGATACCATTCAAACTCAAAACCAAGCTCCGCATGCGGAAACCTGCAAGTGGTTAGACACTCAAAAACGCCGCTTCGAATACGCTGCAACTCAATCACCTTATCAGCTTTTTCTTCACCGTAACTTTCCCTTCCCTTCTCAATGTCCCACGAGATAACCCAAGCATCCTTATGATGCGCCCCAGAAAGACTTGTCCCATAAGCCAGAGCCATGGCTGGCGCCGCGTGACAGTCGTAAGCTGTAACTTCCAAGCCTTTAACATGCATAGCCCATCGATCTGAACCGTTGCCTACTTTCTCAGCCACTGATTGAACGCCTTCAGCAAGCAAGTCGCCAAAACCGCGCCTGTAGGCAATGTCTCCGACTAGAGGCTTTATCTTGTCATAGTCGCCCCACACTATTTTTTCTTCAACCAGTCCCTTTTCTGAAGCCTCAATCGCAAAAGCGATGACACTGCCTAAAGAAATAGTGTCCAAGCCATACTCATCCGCCATTCTGTTAAGCGCTGCAACCTTTCCCAAATCCCCTAACCCAATATCTGCGCCTAACATTGCAACATTTTCGTAATCAAGCTCCGCATCCCTGCCATCAGCATCCTTAACGACATTACCACAAGTCATATTGCAATTGGGGCATCCGCGATTGGAAACCTTCATCTTCTCCATAGTGAAGCCGCCTATGCCCTCAGCATACTCAAAAACCCCTTCGCTGTAATTGTGGGTTGGCAAAACACTATTCTCGTTACTCCACTCGATTGTAGACATTGTTCCCTGCCGCTTCCAAAATGCATAATCAGGCTTAGCTAGAACCTCTCTATACGCTTGCAATCCCTGCTCTTTCATGTCTTTAGGTGATGCCGCAGGCAATTCGCCTGAACCGACAAAAACCGCAGCCTTCAAATTTTTGGAACCCATAACAGCGCCTATTCCAGGCCTGCCTCCTGATCTGCCTTCTTGAGAGGCGATGATAGCGAATTTTACGAGGTTTTCTCCTGCTTGTCCGATGGAGAGGATTCCAGCTGTTTTTCCATAGTTCGCTCTCAGTTTGCGTTCAGCTTCAAACGAGGTTAGACCCCACAAATCCTTCGCGTCTAGAAATTCAAATTGGCTGTCTTTAACTAGCAAAACTTTGGGTTTCTCAGCCTTGCCCTCAATCACTGCAGCGTCATAGCCAGCTCTACGCATCTGAACTCCGGCAAAAGTGCCCACGTTTCCGTCTCCATAACCGCCAGTTAAGGGACTTTTTGCTGCGACAACAAGCTTGCCACTGTTCGGCAAAGCGAAACCAGTCAAAGGACCAGCAGCGAAAATAAGCCTGTTTTCAGGCGAAAACGGATCCATTCCAACTGTAAGCTCATCCCAAAGGATTTTAGCTGCAAACCCGCGACCGCCAAGGAAATTCTTAGCCATCTCAGCACCATATTCTTGCACGACTACCTTGCGTCTAGTCAGATCCACTCGCAACAGTTTACCATTCCAACCATACATAAAAATTCCACCAGACTAGCAAATCAAACATTTGTACGTCGAAACTAAAAAGCCTTATCTGCGACACCAGATGCCTGCACTTTTTTGAGAATTATGCAAAAATGCTGAAGCCGGATTCCGGTAAAAACTTAATTACTCGCCAAACCTTAACGTGACTCAAAAGTTGGAGATTAAACACTTGAGCCAAAAAAAGCCAAAACTGGCAATAATCGGCTCGGGCAAAATGGGCGAAGCCATAATCTCTGGACTTCTCAAGTCAGGCGAGTATAAACCCCAAGACATACAAGTATTTGAAACTATCAAAAGCCGAAGCAATTACATAACCCAAACTTACTCAGTGAAATGCGTAAACAACGCGAAAGACGCTGCCTCCTTTGGAGACATCACCATAATCGCTGTAAAACCTGCTGACGCCCCAAAAGCCCTAGAACAGATAGCACCAGCAATAAAATCCGGAAAAGTAGTTGTTTCGATAGCTGCAGGCGTCACACTGGAGTTCATAAAGAAACACTTGCCGAAGGATGCCGCTGTAGTGCGAATAATGCCCAACATTGCATGCCAAGTTCGAGAAGCCATGATAGTCGCCCACGCGTCTGAAAACACAACGAAAGAAGAACTGGAAATGGTTACCCACATGCTTTCACTGTTGGGTCGCGTGATAATACTGGACGAAAAATACCTAAACCTAGCGACAGGCCTTGTGGGAAGCGGTCCAGCATACATCTACCTAGTAATCGAGGCTCTAGCCGACGCTGGCGTAAGACTGGGACTGCCAAAAGATGTTTCAACAATTCTTGCGGCTCAAACCACGCTTGGAGCGGCGAAAATGGTTGTCGAGACTGGGGAGCATCCCGCCAAACTTAAGGACATGGTCACCACGCCCGCGGGAACAACGGTCGAGGGGCTTCTAGTGTTGGAAAAAGGCAAACTGAGAGCATTGATTATTGAAGCAGTTACGAAGGCATCTCAAAGAGCGAAGGAACTTCAACCATCCTAGTTTCTGAAATCTTTATTTAGTTCAAGAAACATTGAAATACAGCTTCCAAAGTAGCTATGGAGGAATATTGACGCTTAAGAATAAAAAAGCACTATCAACATTATGGCTCATAATATTGATTCTAATTGCTTTTATTTTTGGTTCGATTGTGTCGTATTTATTGGTTATGGGAATTTACTATAAAATGCCTGAAAACTCTACGCTGCTAATAGTCACCAGCGCGGAATTTACGGATGAAAATGCCAGATACTTTAACGTATCAATTCTTAATCCATCGAATTCTGTGTCAGACACAAACATAACGGGCATACGATTAAGCGTAGAGGGAACAAACCAAACAGAGGAAATAACAGACATAGGCGTGTACAATGCCACTGGAACACAGTCCCTGACGTTTCCCTACACTATCCAAAAAGGAACTGAACCGAAATTTAAATGCAACAAGAACTGGAGCCCCTTTGTCGGAGAGGAAATTAAGATAGAGCCAATAGCCGTCAACGCTTCCACAAAAAGCTATTCATACGCCACGCCAAATGTGAAGCTTGGGATAGCGCCCAACTTTAATGCCTCTGACAGTATTGAACACTTCAACGTAACCGTGACGAATACTTCGGGAATTAACAAGAACCTAACAATCTCAGACATATTGCTTTCAAGCGTGTTCTTTTTCGAGGCTCAGGTGCCAACTGTCCCTGACCTTCCACAGACCTTAGTGCCAAACCAAACCCTAACATTTCAATGCAACCAGAATTGGGAGAGCGTAAAAGGGTACAATGCAACTGTAACTGTTCGGACAGTTGAAGGTTTCGAGGCAACGTATATAACAGAAGCGCTTCAAGGCGCCGCCATTTACATTGACCCAATAACATTTGACTATGCAGACACGAGCTACTTCAATCTCACAGTAGGAAATGTGGAATCTTCAACAATGGCTGCAAGAATAAGCAGAGTTAACCTAACACTTGCGGACGGGACGAACCTCACACTTAGCACTTCACCGCCGATAGACATCTTGCCGATCCCGGTTCCGCCAAACGACACGCTTACTCTCAAATGTTTCTGGGACTGGAGCGCAACACGGAACCAAACAATTATAGCAACTGTCTACACGAAGGAAGGTTTCAGTCCGATCAGCAAGATTGCAAAAACGCCCGCATCCGTCGTCTGGGACATAACAGAAGTTGAATTTGATTTGCGTGATATAGGACATTTTACGGTGAACGTGACGAATTTCCCAACCTCTCTTCAAAGCATTATTGTCACACAGATATGGCTAAACGAAAACCTCACCGAGACAACACCGTCTTCCGCTGAGTTGTCAGCAGGAGAGGGGACACAGTTTAGTTGCACGTTTAATTGGGCTCAGCTCAAAGGCCAGTCAGTCACCATAACAGCCGTCCTCTCGAACGGGCTGAACATCTCGCAAACCATCACGCCTCCGTCAGTCGAACTAAAGATAGTTGAAGCCTCTTTCAAGACATCGCCAGATGGCAGACACTTCAACTTAACAATAAGCAATCCTGCAGAGTCTTTGCAGAGCTTGACAATCGACCGAATAACTGTAAACTTCGGGAACACAACAGCGTATCAAAGTGAAGGCATTGGATCGCTGGTTCAGATAGGTCAAAGCGTAACCTTCACATTCTCGTGGAACTGGGGTCCTTATCAAGACCAGAACGTGAAGATATCAGTTCACACTACACAGGGTTATGAGACATCTGAAACATTCACAGCCATAGAGTAAGCCTCATCCACAAGCTTTACTTTTTTTCAAAATCAAACGAAGATTCTTGAGAGCGTAGCTTTTGGCAAAAATGAAACTGATTAAAAATTTGAACAATATTACTTGTAGATGGGGATTCCTTCACGGGGATCGCGAACCAGCTTTAAGAACTCTTCCGTCAATCTCTTCGTTATGGGTCCGGGTTTTCCGTTGCCTATTTGTCTCTTGTTTATTTCTCTTAACGGAACGATTTCTGCTGCTGTTCCAGTGAAGAATACCTCTTCTGAGTTAAGCAGTTCGAATGGCGTTATGTTCTTCTCAATGACCTCGTAACCCAGTCTTCTGGCAAGCTGAATCACAGCCTCTGACGTTATTCCGGATAATGCTCCAATGTAACTTGGCGGAGTTAAAAGCACGCCCTTTTTGACTATGAATATGTTTTCTCCCACACCTTCGCACACGAAACCGTTCTTGTCAAGAAATATAGCCTCATCAACGCCGTTGGTGTTAGATTCAATTTCTGCAAGTATGCTATTTAGATAATTGAGCGATTTTATCTCGTGCGAAGTCGCATCTATAGGATCACGCCGAATCCATGAAATCATGGCGGTAACCCCTTTTTCTTTAGCTTCAGCCTTATGCAATGTTATGCTGTCTGTGATCACGATTATTGTTGGCGTCGGACATTTTTTCGGATTTAATCCTAAGTCGCCAACGCCTCTCGTCACCACCAAGCGAATGTATGCGTCTTTCAAGTTGTTTTTTCGCAAAGTCTCCAGAACAGCGTTTATCATTTCCTCTTTTGTGATTGGAATTTGAAGCATCAGCATGTGAGCAGATCGATAAAGTCTGTCAATATGCTCCTTCAATTTGAACACGGAGCCGCTGTAGGCGCGAATTCCCTCAAAGACGCCGTCGCCGTACAGAAGCCCATGGTCGAAAACCGAAACCTTCGCCTTTAATTTGGGATAGTATTCTCCATCTATGTAAATAAGTAACTCTTTCTCCAAAGGCCTCACACTCCTAAACATGAAAGTTAGTCTATTCACTCAAAGTCTCATATACTTTGTGCAAGAGATTCTAACCGTAGAATTGTGGTCTTTTTGAAAGATGCTTCGGCAGTGCAAGCGGCTTGAAAGGCTTATCCTTCACCGCTTTCTCAACTTCGCTCACCAGTTCCTCAAGTTTCAATTTGCGCAATTTTCCAGCCATTCTATCCCTAACCGCAAGAACGTTAGACTCAACTTCTTTTTGTCCAACAACAATTATGTAAGGCACCCACTCCATTTCAGCCTCTCGAATTCGCTTCTGCAAAGTCAAAGCCCGATCATCAACATCCACACGAATACAGTGCGCCTCCATTTCGCCAGCCAACTTTTCAGAATGTTCAAGGAACTTGTCCGACATGGGGATTATCCTTATTTGCGTTGGCGAAAGCCACAAAGGAAGCATCGGAGGTTTCCCGCTTTGCTGTTCCTTGTATGCTTTTTCCAATAATGCGTATATGCATCGTTCGATTGCCCCACTTGGAGAGCAATGAAGAATGAGCGGATACTGCTTCTCACCTTTTTCATCAACGTAGGTTATGTCGTATCTTTTGGCGTTTTCAACGTCGATCTGATCTGTTGAGAGGGCTGCAGCCTTGTTCTGATTGTCAACCATGTTAAAGTCCCATTTGAGCCGGAAATAGAAGAAGGGTTCATTCCACATCTCAGCTAGAACGGGTTTGCCGAAGATTTTCGCCAAAGAAGTCACAAACTGCTTGTTTTCCTCGTAAAAATCCTTTGTGAAGCGTATGGCTGATTCATAATCGTTTTTGGGCAACCCTATTCCTTCCAAGACATCAATGCACAGCTTGAACCTTGTTACGAACTCTTTCTTAGCTTGTTCCAAGTCAACGCAAAAGGCGTGACAGTCCGGCATTGTAAAAGCTCTCAACCGTCTTAAGCCAACAACTTCACCGCTTTTCTCTCGGCGAAAACTGTAGCGAGTTAATTCGTAGACTTTTAATGGCATCTGTTTATAGGAGAACTGGGCGTCATGAATCATCAGGAACTGCCCAAAACACGCGGCAAAACGCAGAAACAGTTCCTTATCCTCCGATTTCAGCAAATACTGCCTTGCTGGGAAGCGGTTCATATAATCCGCTAAGCTCGGATGATGGAAATCATACATAACCGGCGTCTCAACTTCCATGGCGCCATACTCCACAATTTTGGCTGTCACAAACTGCTCAAGCAAGGATTTTACAAGGCGCCCCTTCGGATACCAGCGAATGTTTCCCGGGTCACTTCCAACTTCATAATCAGCAATCTCCAACCGCTTCATCAAAAGCACATGCGGCGGCATTTGCTGGCTCGCCCTGACTTTGCTTATCTCATATTTCGCGAATTTTTCGAGATTTTCATTTCCTTTGAAATTGAAATCTTTGACCGCCACCAGTTTTCCGTCGGGCTGAAGAATGTGCCAAAATGATTCAAGCTTTTCCTCGGCTTTCAATGCTTCAGAAACCTTTTCCTCTTTCTTCTCTTCGCCCTTCGCAGGGAGAATCACCCGAGACTGCTCAGCAAGCGGATGCCCC
>DATBWI010000019.1:0-24071 GCA_036514855.1 Bathyarchaeia archaeon
TATTCTATCCGCTTTTTGACATCGGACAAGGAGTACCCATCCTCGCGCTATTTCCAGTTATTTTTCTCGGTTTCAGCCAACTCTTTGGAAACCCTAGAAT
This sequence comes from Bathyarchaeia archaeon, assembly GCA_036514855.1. Lineage (GTDB taxonomy): Archaea > Thermoproteota > Bathyarchaeia > Bathyarchaeales > Bathycorpusculaceae > DATBWI01. The sequence goes on from DATBWI010000019.1 coordinate 101, forward strand.
CGCACTTGAATTTACCTGCATTCTAATACTGGTTCTCGACATGATATGGTACATGTTTCTAAACATCGTGAGCGCTGTAAAAAACATTCCAACCGAAATAAGAGAGGTAGGTCAAGTTTTCGGGTTCAAAGGGTTCAAACGAATAACGCACATAGTCATCCCCTCAATACTTCCGTCAATAGTGACAGGCAGCATCCTTTCATGGGGTACAGGTTGGAACACCATAATATTCGCCGAATACATGCCATCAACCAATCTTTCAGTTCCAGGCCTAGGCTCACTGTTAGATAAGGCAGGATACGAATTCGGGAATACAGTAGTACTAGTTTTCATCCTTGCAATAATCGCCACAATCGTCCTATCAATGGAAGGACTCGTTTGGCGGCGGCTACTTAGAAAATTCGAAAAATATCATGTAGAGGTGTAAAAATTGCAGATAGTGCTTGAAGTAGAAAACGTGACTAAAACCTTCATAACCGACAAATCCAAAATCTTGGTATTGGACAATGCGAACTTCTCAGTTGGAAACGACGAGTTTGTTTGTTTGGTTGGGCCTTCAGGATGCGGAAAATCCACTCTGCTCAGGATAATCGCAGGCTTAGAAAAGGCTGACTCAGGCAGAATACTGTTCCACGGTAAGCCAATTTCTCAACCTAATCCAAAAATATCCATGGTCTTTCAGCTTTTCGGTCTATTGCCATGGAAAAGTGCTTTGGAAAATGTAGAGTTGCCTTTGGAAGTGCAAGGTATTGAAAAACAAGACAGAGTGCACACGGCTGAGGAGTATTTGAGGATGGTGGGGCTGGAAGGTTTCGAAAACACTTATCCCCATGATCTTTCAGGAGGAATGAAGCAGCGTGTGGGAATTGCGAGAGCATTGGCTTTGAACCCTGAAGTCCTGCTTATGGATGAGCCGTTCTCTTCATTGGACGAACTTACCGCCAAAACTCTCCGCGATCTAGTGCTTAACATTTGGCGAAATCCCGCCTTGCCCACAAACACCTTCATAATGGTAAGCCACAACGTCGAAGAAGCCGTGTATCTGGCAGACAGAGTGATAGTGATGTCGCCCAGACCAGGAAAAGTCGTTGGAGAAGTAAAAGTTGACATACCTAGACCGCGTGAAAAACACTTGAGGGATCCGGCATATTTCAGCTATGTAGATAAAGTCGTAGAACTATTGGGAAACGGGAAGCTGTTGACAAAAGATGACAGCCCCCTATCGCTTACTGCGAAGCGGATAAATGGTTTATCACCCTAGTGTTTTTCAAGTCTGTGGTTCTTTTTGCCTTTTTCTCCTCAGTAACGGAGTGCCCAAAGTTGCGATTACTGCTGTAGCAAGAATTACAATTACTGCGAGATTTATGTAAAGGGGCGACAAAACTGCAAAGATTTTGCCTGCCTCCGGATATTTAACTGGATCAGAGTATTGCAGCGGCAAGGTGGCGAGAACTGCAGCCGCCAAGCCCCTTGTGAGCATTACGATCATTACGGACTTTTCTTTTTTTAGTTCGCTTCGAAACGTCGCTATTTCAACAGCTGCGAACCGTGTTAACAGTAGCATTACCGAGATGATCACGCCAGTAATTATGACGCTCATACTATTTGTAGAGAAGATTAAGCCGATATAAACGAAGAAGAATGTTCTGAGTAAGAATACTATTTCAGATTCAAATCTTTTTAATCCGGCGTCAACAGCCAGATTTGCGGGTTTTTCCATTCTGAGCATCCGGTAAATCTCTTTCTCGTTGCCCAACATTATTCCGAAAAGAAGAGAACAAAGTGCGCCGCTTCCACCTAAAACCTCCGAGAAGGCATAAGCCAAAAGTACAACGGCCAGAGTAAGCATGTAAGCGTAAGATGCTTTTGCGATTTTCTTAAGCAAGTTCAGCCAGATGAAGCCGAAAATTATTCCGAACACGATCCCTATTGAAAACCTGCTTGCTATAGATCTTCCAATCGTTGTCAAGTCTGCTGCTCCCCTCAATATTATTTCGATTATGATCAGTGAGAAGACTATGCACACAACGTCAGTCATGGCAGACTCTAAACTTAGTACCATTGCACATTTTTCACTCACTTTAATTTTGTAAGCTAAGGAAATCACCGCAATGCTGCTGCTACCTCCGAAAATTGTCCCAAACAGCACAGAATATAGCGGCGGAGTGTCAGGAATGACAATTAGCGACATGAAAAGCGTTGTAGCGACGACGCTCATTGCAAAACCTGTAAACGCAAGAACAGCCGCCCTAGGGCTTTCGGAAAAAACCCGATGAATATCCATTACCATTCCCCCGTCAAACAATATGAAAACTAACGCGAGAGCAGCTAGGTACGGAGCAAGGCTAATTATGGAAGCAGCGTTCACCAAGCCAGTTACTGGACCGAGAAGCAATCCTAACGCTATGAGCAGAAGAATGTCAGCAAAACCTGTACGCTCAAACATGTAATTGCCAAGAAAACCTATTACAAGAATTGCCCCACCGAGTATTAATGCGAGCGTTACTGGGTCCAAGGAGCGATTACCTTTTTGACATTGATTATGTTATCTGACTTAATGAGTTTTTGCGAATTTACAGAGTTGAAGAGAAGGCAGATTTCAAGCACGTTTTTAGGCAGAAATTATCGATTCGGCGCTCTAAACTCAATTGGCTATAGTTGTGTTCAAGTTAACCATAGTGTTTTAGGCTGTTCAGTTGGTTAATCCATCGCCAATTCTACCAGATTTTGTCAACCTTCAAGTGAGTCAAATATCCTATCAAGCCATAGAGCGGCATAGATAGAATCTCAGTCATGTTTCCAATATCAATGGGTAACTTTCCAAACGCCAAAAAGCCCAATACGAAGAGAAATGCGCCATAGATTGTTAACGATTTGAAGTCGTGAAATGTTTCGGTTGTTACCCAACCTTGCCGCATCCCAGAAAACAAGAACCAGATTAGTAGCGGAGCAAATAGCAAAAGCGCGTACTTTTTATACCACTGCATTTTTTTCGTTTCTTGGTCAATTTTCTTCTTTCTGTAAATGGAAGGCAAGTCAGGAAGAAAACTGCTGTAAAAGAAAATCAATAACCCCCACAACATGGAGCCTAAGGCGTTTTCTCTAAAGAAATAGAAATTTGCACCTACGTAAAGAAGGCTCAATGGCAAGATTGCCCACTTGAACACTTTGACTGCTGAGTGGACATGCTCTGAGGTTTCCTCCTCCATACGCCAAACCGGGAATTTTGATCTGACCTTTCGATTCATGCTTTTGAAGGAGTGAAAGACAAACCCGTGAAGAGCATTGTAAGAGCTACCAAGCACGTCGCGAATTGCCTTGAATAGCCTTTTTACCTTAGACGTCTCCAAGGCTCATCACGATATAATATCAGTTTTTCCATTTAATTTGCTTTTGCCTCGTTACGTATTAGGCTACTATACCTTGAGAAGCCGTTCTTTCGAACAGGAAAATCAGTTAACGGTATAATAGCCAAATCTTATAAATTTGTACTGGCTGATGCTCCATCGTGAGAATGCTGCGAAGATGGAAGGGACTGCCGAAGCTCGTGGCTATGATTGGCGGTTTTCTGATAATGTTAGGGATAATCCTGTTAGGCATGGCTACTTTAGCTTTGTCTGGATACTTGGACGTAGGCATGCTGCTTCAAAACAAATACCTGTTGATATTCGCCATTGTAATGGTTGCGGTTGGCTTGCTTGACACTTTATCAGCGATTGTCATTGCGCGCTGGTGAAACTAGGTGACGAAAATTCGAAGTGTAGTTTCACTACTTGTTGGAGGAATTCAATTCGGGTTCGGAGCGCTAGCCTTGGTTTTAGCATTGCTGATTTACGCAGTCCCAGAAGTACAGATGGGATTAACTGCAAATCTTAACGAAGTCTACTTGTACATGTTTATTTTTTCAGTCTTCGGGATACTGTCCATTGTAAGCGGAACACTTCTAATACGCAGAGAAGAGTGTGGAGATTAGGAATGGAAGAGAACGGTCTCAAGAGAGAGCTTGGACTGCTTCATACAACGATGATGGGAATAGGCGGCGCCATATGTGCTGGCGTTTTTGTTACGTTGGGCTACGCTGCAACTCTTGCAGGCACTGCTCTCATAGTCGCTATGGTTCTATGTGGAGTAATCAACTTGTTCACCATGCTGAGTTACGCGGAACTCGGTGCAGCTATCCCCAGTGCAGGAGGCGAATACACGTTTGCCAAAGCATCATTCGGCGGCTTCTTCTCTTTTGCCACAGGCTGGTTTGAATGGATAAGCAACATGTTTTACGCGTCATTTTCCGCTGTGGGATTTGCTTACCTCTTAGCCTACGTCGTCCCAGCCATTAATGTGCCCTTGACCGCTATAATAACAATCACAATATTCACTGTGATAAACATTAAAGGAGTGAAAGAAACAGGCTTAATCCAGACAGCGTTGGTCTTAGTTTTATTGGCAATTTTGGGCATATTCATCGGTTGGGGCTTCCTTACAAGTCAAGGGACTAATGCCCTTGGGCTTGAGGCGCCAGGAGGTTTTCTAGGGGTTCTCAGGGCATCAGCTTTCATATTTGTAGTTTATCTAGGAGGCGAAGCCATAGCAGTCGCTCAAGCAGAGGTCAAAAACCCAGAGAAAAATATTCCACGAGCCATTCTCATATCCAGCCTTATATTGATTATTGTCTACACGACAATCGCTTTTGTCATATTCAAATTCGTCACGCCAGAAAGCCTCGCTGGCAAAGCATCACCCTTAGCCTATGTGGCTGAACAGTTCATGGGACCTATCGGGCTTGGAGTAATCACCATCGCAGGAATCATCGCCGCTTTGTCTTCAGTCAACACTTCTACTATGGCTCATTCGAGGGTCGCTTATGCACTTGCAAGAGACGGCTATTTCCCCAAGAGCTTCTTCAATCTTCACGGACGCTTCCACACCCCTCTCATAGCGATTCTGTTAGGTTCAGTCTTCACTGCCGTCTTCGCCGCGACCGGAATAGTAAATTTTGTCACCTACGCCACTGACTTTGGCTTCATGATAGGTTTTGTTTTCGTCAACCTTTCCTTGATAAAGCTTCGCAGAAACAAGCCACATTTACCGAGACCGTTTAAGGTTCCACTATATCCTTTAACGCCCATCTTGGGAATAGCGACTTCACTGATGCTGATATTCTTTCTGGAGCCCAGCACATTGTTTATAGGTGCAGAACTGTTCATTTTCGGTTTAATAGCATACTACATAAGAATGGTTGGAAATTACCGAATCTGCCTCGCAATGGGCGGAATGAACTTCGGCATAAGCGCCTTCTCAGCACTTGTTGCTTACTCAATAGCGTCAAATTTGCTGCCACTTCCTTTATCCCAAAACATGATTACTCTGCTTTCAGGCACTGTTGCTTTCATAAGCATAGTTTACATGATCGCAGGATTTCTGAACATTACTAGAAAACAAAAGGAATGAACATGGAAAAATTAAGATTGGAGGGTCTGCAATTTCAGAAACAGAAGAAGAAAAACTCCTGAAAAACACAATCGGAGAGGAAAAATCACAGGTCAAAGACATTGTCCGAAGATTAGGTTCAAAATTGAGCGGATTGATGATTGCTTCCGGCTTCTTAGTTGCTGCTTTTGGCACCTACCTGTTGTTTCAGCCCGTAGACGCGGTAATGTCTCCAAGACTGAGCCTAATATTTATTGGAGCGCTAGGTTTCGTCGGAGGCTTAAACATTATGTGCGGGTTGCTGCTCCTCTTGGGAGAGGACTAGGCGTTTCTAATGTTTCGCCAGAAAATCTGTTATTCTCTTCTGGATCAGCAAATTCTTCAATAGTTTGCTTCTCATGATCCATTGTTGCATTGGGATTTGGAATCGTGTCGCGACGAATTTCAGAGCCTCGTCCAACGTGTTAAAGTTGAAGGGTTTCTGGCGCATGGCGTTTCTCACATTTTCCCTAACTTGCCAAACGCCGACAGGCATTATGTAGCCGGGACGCGCTTCCCTAAGAATAATTACTGTAGACTGGCGTCTTTCTTTTACGAGTTGTTCGCAGACCGCGAGGCGTGTTGCGTAGTAGCATCCGCCTATTTCCGCGTAAGTTGTTCTTCCATCGTAGCCTTCCCAATCCGAAAACATCACGACATTGCTACCTTCCGGATTCCACACAGTGCCAGGGTACCATGCTTCCATTGTTTCGTAGCTCCAAGCGCCCGGAACCATGATAACCTCAAAAATGTTATCCAAATAGTTCGATTCATAAACGCGGAATTCGCTGATTTCTGGGAAAGTCTTCACTTTTTGCATGAGTTCTTTTGAAAGTATGCTGTCTACTGCTGTTATGCTCCAGCGCGTAGGAACTAATCGCCTATTTGGCGTTAAGCCGAAGGCGCCGACGCTGAAGGCTCTCTGAATCTTTGTTACTAGCACGCCTTTGCTGTAGAGTTCTTGAACAGCGTTTGCCGCTTTCAGGTCTGTGTCTGAGTATGCCTTTTCTACGTGGTGATCCCAACGTGCATTTCCGACAACCAAGTCGCGAATTGGCGCTGAAGGTCCGAAGGGTTGGACTTCATCGTCTAAGGTTATGAAGCCGCTTGGCTTCTTCTTAAGCATCAGTTCAACATCTACAGGGTTTACTGCTAGTGCTAGTTCTCGCGTTTTGTCAATTATTTTTCCTGCTTCCTCAAATTTGCGTACGTGCACGGGGTGTTTGCCGCGTATTAGCATGGAGCGGAAACCTACGATTTGGTCTATTGTTTTGCCAAGCCAGAATTCCGGCATGTCGTAAATGCTTGTGTCTTCTCTAACGGGCGGGACCAGAGGACCAGCATATACGTGTGGGTAGCCTATTCTGCCGATGAATACGCTGGGTGGAGAGGCTCCGGCAATGTCTTCGCTTTGCATTAGTGGAATGCTTTTGAGGAAATAGTTCGCTTTGACTATGATGGGACAGCGGGTTTTGCCGCAGAGTAACCGTGAACCTTTGCATACAACGCATAGACCGCTTTTTGAAGCCTCTGCAATTCTGAGGTCTTCATCATAATTTGTGTCGTGTCTAAGACTGGAACCCTTCAGTATGTCCAGTAGCCACAAGTTTGGTGAATGTTTGTAAGCCTGCCTGTGGGGAGACCTCAATCTTTATCAGCAAAAATTCATGATTGAAGCCTATTCATATGTTTTCTGGAGAACGCTAGACTTAACGCGCGTATAATGCTTTTAGCTGTTTAAGATAATCTAGAAAAAGGAAAATGGGGTCTAGGTGGTTTTCATTCTTGTTTTGCATTGAATTTTCTTTGCTAGTGCAATTGCAACTAGAGTTAAGAACATGGACAGCGACAAGATTATGGTTGCTGGAAATTCTGGTATTACCGTGGTTTCCTTGATTTTGATGTTGTGGGTGCTGTGGTCATGGATGAAGTATAGTAATGCGTGGGTGTCGTTCTTGGTTAGGGAGCAGTTTACTGGAATGTCGTCAATTAGAACTTGGAAGTCGCCGCCTAGGAGTCCTGCGGGAATTATTACGTTGAGAGTTATCACACTCGGTGATCGCATCGAAAAGACTTGCCTTTTCTAAGCTGAAAGCGTCATGAAAAATATGGGGGATGGTAGATTTGGCGGTTTCATTAAGCCTGTTAGATTGCTTACTGTTTAAACAGACTAGTCAACTTCTCCAATTGAAACAGTAGAAATGTCTACAACCTCATGCGGGACAGCTTCCATCTTAGAGTCGACAAGTATTACGTCGGTGAGGCGTAGATCCGACACGCCTATCCCTACAACTTCAAACACAATATAGCCAAGTTGACCGCTTCCAGTGACTCCTGGGTCCGATCTCAAAATGCTACATCCATGATAGTATATTACTCCTTCAGTATTGTTCCAGCGCAGTTGTCTGAGTCCACCATACCATAGGGTTCCACTGGCCGGATTGATCGACCTATTGACTGCGCGACTTAGAAATTCGCCTTCATGATATTCTATGCAGTTTAACACTTTTGGATTAAAAGTCACGCCAGCTTGCCAGCCAAAAAGATTAGTAACGCCAGATACATTTATGTTAACCGTAATCTTTTCACCGATGACCGTACCCTCAACCGGAGAATCTACGAAAACGATTGCCGGAGGCTGCGTATCCGCCTTCTTGGTCGTGCCCAACAGCAAACTTGTGTCAATTGGCCCAAGGTTAAATTGAATAACCAACAAAGTTACCAGAAACAGCGCGACCGCAAATACAATCACTTTAGTTTTCATTTCAATCATCCTCCTTTGACACACTTCATTGAAGTGGTAATATCTAATTGGCTTTGCATAGATTAACTTTGCGCAGAAGCGCTCCTTTGTATCATGCAATAGGTTCGTGAAGCGTCTACTCTATCAACAATCAAACACACGTTAGAAACATAATCTTATTTGAGTCAATTTGGAATGTATTAACGGAAGCCGTACGTGAATTAGAATTCTGGTCAATCAGGACGATTTCTGAGGCGAAAGCATGAATTGTCAAGAAAAGGCGAATGAGGAGCCGACGAATCCGCTGCTGACTTCCACAATTTTCGGTATATGAGAATTCGCTTAACTAGCCGAATAGCTGCTTAATGCGTTCAGGCATGGCGTCGTCGAACAGAAGATCGCGTGTTCATTATTTGATCCAGATATTTCTCTCTGATTACAACTGCTAGAATCGAGGCTCGAAGTCCATCTACTTCTCTCGTGGAAGATTGAGGCATTTCCTTTCACCTACAAAAGCTAAAGGAAGCAAATATCTCTTAAACATGTGCGACTGTCACATTACAGTCACGCAGAACCTTGATTGATGCATACCCTCTCAGAGACTGGGTGATTGGCTCTTTCGAGTTTTGTTGTTGATGCAATAAATGGGGAAATATGGCGCCCAGGCCGGGATTCGAACCCGGGTCCAGCGGGCGACAGCCGCTAATACTAGACCGGACTATACTACCTGGGCTAGAGCGCCGAAACTCATTCAAGGCGACTGTTCCAGATAAACTTTATTCGTTTTTCCACGAATATTATCGCCCCTATTTCTAGACAGTTCGTTGTCAACGATCTCTTTTGCGTTGGATAGGTTAGACTTATAAAACAGAGTCTAAATGAGATAGTGGCACGGGCCCGTAGCTCAGTAAGGTTAGAGCGGCGGACTCTTAATCCGTAGGCCGCGGGTTCAAACTTGGAGGGCTTGTGCCTTCTTAGGAACAATTCCCGTCGGGCCCGCCATCCACAGTGCGAATTTGCATTTTTTGATGAAATTTGCTACATCAATCTCGGACTGCAAAAAGCATCCATGAAGAAGCCTGATCAGCCTGCTTTTGCTACTAGGTCGACAATTCGGTTGATTTGTTGATTGAGGGATTCGGGTAAACCCATGATGGTGACATCCATGAAACCGCGCACTATCAGGGAAACCGCCTGCTCCCGCGAAAGCCTTCTTGTCATGAGATAAACTATTTCTTTCTCCGAAATCTTTCCAACCGCTGCCTCATGAGTTATTTCTGCCCCTTTTCTTCTTGCAGCAAGTTCTGGGATAGACTGCATAACAGACTCATCATCCATCAAAAGCCCTTTACACTCCAAATGCCCTTTACAGTCGCTGCTGTTGCCTTCAATCATACCTCTCACAATTATTCGTGAACCCTCTCTGGCGATAGCGCGGCTAATCATCTCTGCTCTGCTGTTTTCTCCGTTCAGCGTTGCTTTTGACCCAATATCCATCTGCGAGTTTCTATTGCCGTAAAGAATGCTGTTGAAGCGCGCGGTCGAATTGTCACCGTTACAGAAGGCTGCAGGATACATCTGCACATCTCTGACAGGTCTTAGGCATATGTAGTTTGACACGAACTTTGCATTATCTTCAACCAGCGCCGCGCTTCTGGGTCTGACAAAGGTTTGTTCGCTCCAATTGTGAATCATAGTGAAGTTGAGCATCGCACCTTTTTTCACGTAAAACTCTGATATCCCAATATGCGAAGCCGCCTGCACTCCAGAATGCTGAACGCAACTACTTATGATGTGAGCTTTTGAGCCTTCTTCAGCTATGATAATGTTGTGGATGTGTTGTTCCAGATTCTCTTTCGTTATCATCAGACAAGACTGCAAAGGAAACTCAACTTGCGCGTTCGGCAATATCCTCATGAAATAGCCGCCGCTGTATTTTTCCGCGACTTTTCTCGTGAACTCGTCCTTTTCCCTGTCAACCACTTTCCAATAGTAATCTTTCAGCCACGGGTACTTTTCAAGAGCAGCTTTGGTGTCCATCATCTCAATCTTGCCTTTGAAGAATTCGTTGACCTTTGAGTACACGGTTGATTGATCGACATGATAGAAGGTGCCTGAGCGGTCTCTTTCGTTTGAGCTCATGCCTGCTTTGAAGGCTTCTTCGAGCACTTTATGAGAAATGGCAGTGAGCGAGTTATCTTCCGTCAAGCTTCTTCACACTCAGTGACCCTTTCTCGACAGGCTAAACACCCTTCATACCCTTTCTTTTTGATGTCTTCGTAGATGCCCTTTGGATCAGCGAAGCAGTGAAACTTGCCATCCAAAAGAATGCATCCGTGTTTAGACTTGATGTACTCCAGTATGTCGCCCTTATGAGTAACTATCAAAGCCGAGCTTCGGGTCTCCTGAAGATAATGTTGAATTTCGCTTGCGATCAACTTCAGGCTTTCCACATCCACGCCCGAATCAGGTTCATCAAGAAGCATGAGTCTAGGTTTGATGAAAATCATCTGAAGCACTTCAGCCCTCTTTCTTTCGCCGCCTGAGAAGCCCACGTTAATGTCTCTGTCCAAGAATTCCGTAAGGTTAAATGCCTCTATGAGTCTTTTCTCTTCTTCATTGAACCTGTAACTAACGCTCTGACGCAAGCACAATTTCAGCAAGTCCTGCAGTTTTACGCCTGTAATCTCGGGAGGATTCTGAAACCCCACGAATAAGCCCAGACTGGATCGTTCGTCCACACTTTTTCCAGTGATATCTACGTCATCAAACAAAATCTGTCCCGAGATGGTCTCCGACGGTAGAACACCGATTATTGCGTTTATGAGAGTTGTCTTGCCTGAACCGTTAGGTCCAAAAAGGATGTAGCTTTCACCTGCTTTCAGGTTCAAGCTCAGATCGTCAAGTATGACTCTGTCACTCACCTTGACTGTGAGATTTTTGATCTCCAAAATGTCCATGCAGTTACCCTTTCCACGAAATCCTCAGCGATATTAGGCGTTAAGGCTTATTATTGATTTATAACTATTAATAATCAACTAGCACAACGAACCACCAAAGGAGAGATTAAAGTCAATGAGACAGTTTATTATTACGCCAGCAGCGGGTAAACGGTTAATTGCCAAAGCATTAGCACGGCACGATACCGTATTAAACGCGTTGAAATTTGGAACACTTGTCATCGTTGCCGGCACTACAAATGGGTACGTAGTGGAAGAATTGTTAGAAGCGCTCGGGATTTCCGAGGATTTTTCTAGGAAACGTTTTTTCCGCGGCATTATCTTGCCCCCTGCCCGAACAGTGACTTCTGAAGGGAGACTAGCTGATGAAAGCAAGTTCCTTGGCGATGTGGTAATAACCAAAAACGTCTGGCAAAGAGACAAAACAATATTCGACGTAATTGACGATCTCAAAGAAGGAGACGTCATCCTAAAAGGCGCAAACGCGTTGGATTTACAAAGAAAGCAGGCAGCCATTCTCATAGGGCATCCCAAAGCAGGAACCATCGCCGTAGCTTTGCAGGCTGTTCTGGGACGCCGCGTCAACCTAATTATCCCTGTTGGACTTGAGAAACGCGTATGCGGCGATTTGTACGCGTTGGCAGAGAAAGTGAACATACCTAGTGCAGAAGGGTACCGCCTGTTTCCAGTTCCGGGTCAAGTATTCACAGAGATCGACGCAGTAAACCTCTTAACTGGCGCTAGTGCCGAGTTGATTACGGCTGGTGGCGTTTGTGGTGCAGAAGGCAGTTGTCTGCTTGCCGTTAGTGGCACAAAGGAGCAGGAGGATGCTGCCGAGAAACTCGTAGCGTCCGTTGCTTCAGAACCAGCATTTGAACTCTGATCTCATAGGATAGCGCATGATAGATGATTGATTGGACTGAGATTTTGACAGAAAGCCCTCTCGACTGGCTTCTTGAGGAGACGAATCCTTCGGTTCGTTATTTTACACTAGTTGATATTGTCGGCAAAAGCGAAAGCGACCCGCAGGTAGTTGCTGCAAAACGTGGCATAACCCGTTCGGAAGTGGTCAAGAAAATGCTGCAAAAACAGAAGTTGGAAGGCTATTGGGAAGAGCCTGCAAGCCCCTATCTTCCCAAGTACAAGTCTTCTTACTGGCAGATCATGACGCTCAGTCAGCTAGGCGTGGACAAGACTAACGAAAAAGTGAGGAAAGCATGCGAGTACATTTTCCGATTCCAATTGGAGGATGGTGGTTTTTCGTGCAATACTCTTGAACATGCCTCAGAAGAATATGAGCTGCTCCGCAAAAGGGGAAAGAAACTGCCTCCAAAGACAGAGTGGACTGCATCAACTGTTTTTGAACATCAATACTCTTGCTTGACAGGGAATTTGGCTGCGGCACTGATCAGAATTGGGTACGCAGGTGACCAAAGAGTGAAGAAGGCATTGGAATGGCTTGCAAAAGTTCAGAACAGGGACGGCGGATGGCTCTGCCCTTACTGGCGAGCACACATCAGAGACAAGCATGGATGCTTCTATGGAACGATTGGTCCGCTAGAAGCCTTCAGTGAAGTCGGAAAAGAAGGTTTAACAGGCGAAATGAGGCAAGCCATGGAAAAGGGAGCAGAGTTCTTGCTTATGCATCGCTTGTTTAAGGCTGATCATCACGATTACGAAGTGATTAACAAGTCTTGGCTAAGTCTAAATTTTCCATTTTTCTACGGATACAATATTCTGAGAGGCTTGGATGTGCTAACTAAACTTGGGTATGTGAAAGATGAGCGGTTAAACGATGCCGTTGAGGTTCTTCTTGAAAAGCGCCAGAAAGACGGAACATGGATTCTTGAAAACACTCCCGCTGGAAGAATGCAGACTAATATTGAGACTAAAGGAAAACCCAGTAAATGGATCACCTTAATTGCCTTGAGAACGTTAAAGCGGTTGAGATAAACAGTCGAAAGATTGCATGGTTCACGCTTTAGTTTTCAAAATATGTCATTGACTGGAATATCATTGATAAGACTTGCAAGGCTACTTTGATTTCGGAGAGGAATTTGGCAAGAAAAGACAAGCATGAAGCGCAAGAGAGTAAGCCTCTAAATCCACAAACAGAACGTTACACTATTTTCCATGCGCTCTTCGAAGCATTGAAAGAGAAAGGTAATAAGAAAAAATGAATCTTTATTCGCCTAGCTCTTCTTGGTATGCATCAGCTAGGTAGTTGAATGAGAATGGTTTTAGGGTAATGCTTCCTTTTAGACTTGTGAGGAAGATTCTGAAATCGTGTAGGTATTTGCTCCAGTCATTGCGAAACACATGGTGAAATTTCGCGAAACTTGCATAGTCTTTATGCAATGAAACCATAAGCACGTCGGAGTCAACTCCTTGACCTGTTGTTACAAACAAGACGCAAGGTTGTTTTTCTGCCCATTTTTTTCCTTCGTCCCAAAGAGGTTGCACAAGCTCCTTTGTGCGGGCGAACGTAAAGGCTAAAATGTCAAAGTCTAGGTAGGAAAGATTTGGAATGATTGTGTATTGGCTCATAGCTTCTTTTTCTAGAACTTTCCTCAATCTCGTGACCGTAGGCTGTGACATATTCAAAGTCTTTCCAAGATCTCTGTCGCTACGCTTTGAATTCTTGATAAGCTCGAAAAGTAATCTGACCAGTTTTTCTTGTTTCATGAATAACCTCTATGCTGAAACAGCTTATGAAACTTATGAAACTTTTGTACCAGTCTGCATGCATCAAAAGATAGCGCACGGTACTGCCTTATCATTCTGTGAGAGATTTCACAGCATTCACAGTTCTTCTCAGAAGAAGCTGCGCCGCTTCTTGTGTTGGCCATCCGCCTAATCCGCAGTCAGGTCCGGTGAAGGCTAGTCTGTCTCCATATTTCTCTTTGACGGTTGTGAATCGTTTTTGTATGATTTTCTCGCTATCAACCAGTTGCTCTGCAGTCGGTTTCGTTACGCCTTTTTCATAGAGTTCTGCTGTGATTGAGTTTATGTCTGTTCTCGATACGCCAGCTCTTATCTGTTTATCCACGCTTTCCAGCATGCTTCTCGACACGCTTTCAATGTTTGTTGGAGAGCCTCCATACTCAAAAGACAGTACATCAAGATTCTTTACGTGAATTATCTCTGCAGCTCTTGATGATGAATGGAGATGAATCTGTTTTGCTACATCATTGAAGTCGAAGGCTCTTTCTAAAACGTCCAGAATTGTATCTCTATCTGCGGATACTTCTTGAAATCCAAAGCTCGGCTCATCTATTGACACGATTTCGGTTTTTAGATATTTGGTGTTTAATATTGAATTTCGGGCAAAGCGTCTCACAGTTTCAGCAAACATCATGAGAACATCTTTGTATGGTGTCGTTCCAATCTCTTTTAGGTACAGTTCAAAGGGTCCAGTTACACAGACGCGCAAAAAGACTTTGCTTCCTGTTTTCTCATGAATCTGTTTTGCTTCCTCATTGATTACGTATACTTCTGGGATAACCGCTTTTTTCTCATCAACGACATATGTGCCCTCGTTCATGGCATCATGAATTACGTCTGTAAACTGCTTACGCATCTCATAATGTTGCGGATAGTTGGCGACATCTATGCCTGTCGCACATTTTTTCTCAAATGAGTCGATTATGACCCTATAGAAATTGTTTAACAGAAACTCGTCTTTTGTCAAATCTTTCCTGTTGATTATTGCTTCTCGTGCAAGAATGTATGCCTTGTTAAACGCTTCGCTGCTTACTTGAGGTGGAAGCGGAAAACCGCCTACATCGTCTACAAAAACGTTCATGCAAGTACGGTAATTGCTCATTCATTTAAAGCTAATTATGCTCGCGAAATGATGCAGAATTTCTTTTAGCATCGTAAAGAATATAAGGAGCCGCTGTTCACCAAACAATAATCGGTGCATAATGAATGAATGTTTGGAAACTTCGACTTTCAATGGTTGCATCCTTAGCTATAATATTCACATTGTCCACGCTGGTTCTCGCAATCGTCTTAAGCTTGCTCCAAGTTTTCGATTTCATAACTCTGGGAGTTATCGTTGTCGCCTTCAACATCGTCCAGTGGTTAATCTCACCTTACATAATTGACGCCCTTTATCGGGTGAAGGAAATTCCGAAGAACGAATATCCAAAGCTTCATGAAACGGTTCAGAATCTCAGCGAAAAGAGCCGAATTAAAACGCCAAAGCTAATGCTTGCGCAGATTCCAATTCCTAACGCCTTTGCGTATGGTTCGCCATTGGCTGGAAGTCGCATAGCTGTCACAAATGGATTGCTTAAGACATTGGATGACGGTGAAGTTGAGGCTGTTGTTGGGCATGAGCTGGGGCACTTGAAGCATAGAGACGTTCAGATAATGATGTTCGTGTCGCTTTTGCCCGCACTGTTCTATTACTTGGGCTACTCGCTTATGATGTCGTCCTACTATGGTGGAAAGCGAGAAGGTAATAATTCGGGAGCGATTGGAATGGCATTACTAGCGTTTTCAATGTTCCTAAGCTCTGTCTGCGTCACATTCCTAAGCCGCGTCCGCGAATACTACGCTGACAGACACAGCGCCGCCGTAGTAGAGAATGGCTCGCAAAAACTTTCCACAGGCTTGGCGAAGATAGTCAATGCAACAAAAAACATGAGGAGGTTCAGAGGCAACGGCACGCAGAATTTGAACGCGTTCAAAGCGCTGTTCATCGCAGATCCTGATAAGGCAGATTTGGACGCTACAGCGATTTCGACCGTGACAGCGACGAACAACCAAAGATTGGTTCAAGAGATTTTGTCACGAGAGCTGACGACAGCGGATAGAATTGCTGAGATCTTCTCTACGCATCCTAACATTATAAAAAGGCTCCAAGCTCTACAAGAATTAAGCTAAAACAGGCACTCGCTCTTTTATACGCTGGTAGACATTATCAATGGTGTCTATTCCTTAATTTTCGAGTTTTTCCACTGTTTTAGGATGAATTGGGGTTCTGGTTAGAAAAGCTTATATGGATGGATAATCCATCCAAATTCATGAATTCACGAAAACTGGCAGTGATGGCGACATTAGTTGCTCTTTCGACAGCCACCAACTATGCAATGATCTCATTATATAATGTGAAGCTGATGGATCTCATTGTCTTTGTAGGTGGGTTTTGTTTCGGGCCTTTCGTTGGAGCGTCGATTGGGATAACGTCTTGGATGGTCTATGGGGCTGTGAATCCTAGTGGCTTTTCGTTTCCAATATGGCTTGCTACAATGCTTGCTGAGGCAACGTACGGAGTTGCTGGAGCGTTTGTGTATAAGAGCTTGAACCTTAAGGAGCGTAACGAATTTGAGGACGAACGAGGTGTCTCAAGCGTTTCCTTTGGTATTCTGGGAATGCTCCTGACGTTTCTTTACGACCTTGTCACAAACATCGTTTTTGGATTTGTGAGCGGCTGGAACATTCTATTCTCAGTTGTTTTCGGATTTGTTCCCTTTGGACTTATTCACATGATCAGTAACGCATTTTTCTTCGGATTAGGATGCGTTCCAGCGATTAAGGCTATTTCAAATGTTGTGGGAGGTGAGGGTTTTGGCGTTTTTGAAAAATAAATGGGCGATGCTTTCAATGTTGGTTCTATTGTGGGCGATGGTTGCGTCATTAACGGCTGGCTATTATTGGTTCCAATATAATGATACTTTCAACAGGATAGGCGGAGTGTCAATAAGTGTGAATGTGGGAATAGACTATGGCAATCAAACGCGGACATGGAACAATAGCACGAAGGCGTTGACGGGGATGACACTTTTCAAAGTTACGAAAGACGTAGCAAACATTACTTATGGCACATCCGTTGGTTTCGGAGCTTATGTAGAATCGATAAACGGCTTAGGATCTAGTGGCGCTTATGGGTGGGTATGGTGGAAATGGGATGAAGGGCTTAATTGGACGATGATTAGCATAAGCGCGGATGCGTATGCTGTCGCTGACAATGAAACGTTCTTGTGGTATTACGCAAGTGGTTGGCCTCCGCCTCCACCACCTTAGCGTGCAGCAGGCGTTGGTTTAATATGGAACGTCTATCCCTCTTGTTTATGGATGCGAGAATAATTCTTGATAAATGGGCGAGTGCTTGAACTTTTGCTTATGCTTGGATAAGCCTTCATTAAGGCATTCTTTAAAACCTCAAAGATATGCGAGCATATGGAAGAGTGTGACGGTAAAATGTGTAAAACCTAATGGTTTATTTGACTCGATTTCTATATTTTAGGATAGAGAAGAGGAGAATGGTGAAGGGATCTGAATGCAGAGAATACTGATTACTGGCGGTAATGGGTTTATTGGGAGTCATCTTGCAAGGTATTTGTTGCTTCAGGGAAATTTTGTGAGAGTTGTGGATATAAGCTCTAATGAGTACATGAAATGTGAATTTTGTAGCGAAGATTTGAGACTGGATTTGAGGAAGTGGGAAAACTGTCTTCTTGCCACAGAGGGAATGGATAGAGTCTATAATCTTGCGGCTAGTATGGGCGGTATAGGTTTTATCACTGAAGTCGGTGCTGATATAATGCATGATAATATTCTGATAAATACTTACATGCTTGAAGCTGCTAGGCTTAACAAGGTTAAGAGATATTTCTTCAGTTCGTCAGCATGTGCGTACCCTGCGTATAGGCAGAGAGCCACTGATGTGAAGGGTCTTAGGGAGGAGGATGCGTGTCCTGCTGATCCTGACAGCTTCTATGGTTGGGAGAAGCTTTTTGCGGAGAAGATGTGTGAGGCTTACCAGAGAGACTATGGTCTTGATATTCGTGTTGTGCGCTATCACAATATTTACGGTCCCGAAGGTACGTACAAGGGGGGGAAAGAGAAGTCTCCTGCTGCTTTGTGTAGAAAGGTGGCTGAGGCTTCAAATCCTGGTGAAATAACGATTTGGGGGGATGGGAAGCAGACGCGTTCTTATTGTTATATTGATGATTGTGTGCGTGGGACTGTTATGCTTATGGAATCTGAGTATGATAGGCCGATGAATATAGGGTCTGAGAGGCTTGTGACGATAGATGGGCTTGCTGATTTGATAATAGGGATTTCTGGGAAAGCTATAACTAAGAAGTATGATTGGGGTGCTCCGCAGGGGGTTAGAGGGCGTAATGCTGACATAAGTCTTGCTAGGAGAGTGTTGGGTTGGGAGCCGAGGGTTAGTTTGGAAGAGGGTCTTGAGAAGACTTACAAGTGGATAGAAGCTCAGTATGCTAGTCCATTGCAGATGGCGCATACATTTAGACGTGTCAAATAATGCATGATTTCTTGTGATTTGGGGTAGTGCGGCAAGGCTGGTCTAGAATCTAATCTGCCGTTTTTTTGTTGTCTTGGGACTAATTTCGAATCAGTATAGTGTTTTCATAAATGTTATGCGCAAGCGTTAGCGCCTTATTCTTTTGTTTAGGTGACGGAAGAAGTTGGCGTCGGCTGTACGGATAGTGTTGTGTACAGGAATAGTGCTGATGATCGCGGCGGTTTCGGTGTTGCGTGCGATGAGGTACTGTTATTATTTTACTTATGTGCCTGTTTCCGCTGAAGCACAATACACGGGTGCGGCTGGAGCGCATTTCACTTATAAATCTGATTTTTCGTTGGGGGAGCTAGGTGTTCTGGATAAGGCGTATTGGGTTGTTAGTCCGCATTTGATTTCTGGTTTTCATCGTATAGAGGATGGTGTGCTTAGGGTTGAGTCTGATAGTCGTTATCAGGTTGGGTTTGGGATGAATTGGAAGTCTCCGACGTATGAGAAGGGGGATTGGGAGCCTTGGTTGCCAGTTTTCTGGAACTATCATGTTGATGCGGCTTTTGTGAAACCCGACGGAGATATTCCGCGTCTGGTTATTGAAAATTGGATAGCTATTGAAACAGGTATATCTATTACAGCTATGGTCTGGTATCAGCATGGAAGTCTAATGTGTAGCTATGGCGCCTTTCCCAATGATGGAGGTTACAGTGTTTTGCTTGGTCAATTTGCTCTATCGAACGAGTTTAATGTGACGATAGATGCTGATTATAAGGCAAGAAATATGGTCGTAGACTGGAATAATCACAAGTATAATGTTCCGTTACAGATTGAACGAATAGGCACCATTCAAAAGCCCTTTACTCATTTTCAAATTACGTTGATGGAACCCGGGGCAATTTACATAAAAAGCCTTGCCGTGAAGTTATTTTGAGGCAAGTGAGCTCAAGTAAATAGCTTTTAGGGCTAATACTAAATCACGTTGGGAATATTGTTTTTCCCATTCCGATAACTCTATCCGAAGACTTTAAATGCAAACATTAGTGTTTTATCCAAAGATGGGCTAGAGTTGTCTTTGACAAGAAAACGACTAAATGTTGTTATGCTGATCTTAGCAATCATCCTGATACCTGTAGCATATCTAGCAATTTTGAACATAGTAATTCCTAAAGATGGCACAAGATTCCTTATAGGTTGGGAAGATAACACATTCCAAACTGAATGGACATTAGCATACCTTGGTCCAGTCAATGCGAGTATGTCCAGCGAAAGTGGTGTACTGAAAGTTTTTGGCGATGGAGACCTTAAAGAAGGCAATCTTGTCACTGCACAAAGAACTAGTGATCTTGAGTTTGATCTCAATAAATACAAATATATAAACGTATCAATTATGACTTCGGGGTTTGACACTGCCGCTAGAATTGTAATTTGGACTGAATCAAACCCAGACTACGCATATACGGTTCTATTAAAAACTTACAATGATACAAACTGGCACACTGAGATCATCGATCTTTCGTATTTTGGCATTGATGGTTCGAGTCTTTTTATGATTGAATTGGGTTGGATGCAACTATATGACGGTAGTAGCAGCACTGCATTCTACCGTCAGCTCTCATTTAGTAGTTTGGAGGTTACTTGATGCCTTCAGAAATTCAAAATGCGAAGGATAGTCCAGCAGCATCCAAGCCAAGTAGGTTCAATATCATTCCAAGGAATGTTTGGCTTTATAAAACAACTATAATCAAGTGGGGATTAGTCGGCTACTTTATCAGGATTGCCATGATGCCTTTGTTTGCGCATGCTGATCTTATTCTAAATGCTCGGATGGGCGCTATTCTGTACCAAAACCACCAACTACTTCTGAGTACATATCCTCCGACGGTTCCTCTGATCTTTGGTTCCGTATATGCGTTATTCAGCCCTGTTTTGCCTGCCTCAGTTCTGAGCGGACTTACTTCGAATACTTCCTTCTTGCCCACATCGCTATTCTCTTTATACCAATTGTCACAACCAGACGTTATGATTTTTATTTTTGTTTCCAAAATACCCTATCTTGTTATTGATCTTGCGCTAGCTTTACTACTTCTTCGCATAATTGATGATGAGAAGAAAGCTCTTCTAGCCTTCAAACTTTGGATTGCGAATCCAATAGCAATATTTGTTTCTTATGCCATGGGTCAATTTGACATCATTCCCGCTTTCTTCTTGGTATTGGCACTGTATTTCTTCAAAGAACGCAAAGAATTGTCGAGCATCGCATCGCTTGGCGTATGCGCGGCTGTCAAAATATTCGGACTACTTTTTGTGCCACCTATGATATTGATCTACTTAAAAGAACACACAAGCCTAAAATCTAGGGCAAAGCGGCTATCTTTAATGCTTATAGCAGGCTTTCTGCCTCTAATCATCAGCCAGATTTTTGCATTCTTAACGCCAGTATACTATGAGTCCGCCAATACAGCTTGGCCATATAAATCTGAAGTAAATGGATTTTTTGGAAAGACTTTCTTGAGCAGAGGCGAACAAGGAAATCCGCTTACTCTAGGTTTGTTCCATTACGCTCTAGATTATTCGATTTCTGTCAGTCTAGGAGGCAATTCAGAAACTCTGTATTTTCTTCCTCTTGTTTATGGCTTGTTTCTACTAGGAATATTTTACGTTAAAAGCTGGTCTTTTAGCAGATTTTGGAAGTTCTCTCTAGTGTTTCTATTAACATACTATGCTTTGGCTTTTTTCCACTCGCAATGGTTTGTTTTGGTACTACCTCTCTTGGTCTTACTAGTAGCAGAAGATTACCATAGATACTTCAAACTTTATCTCCTTCTCATACCGCTGTTCTTCATCCTTGCTTGGTACTGGAACGACTTTCTTGTGTCAGTGTTTGTACCTATCGTCCATGGGGCATACTTCTGGCCAGGGCCACATAACTTACTGAACTATTTTGGTCTTCCAGTTTATCCGACGCTTTCAATCTTCAGATCCATTTTCTCCTCGTTGTGTATCATTTTTATCTTGCTAATCCTTAGGATAGACCGTCTGTTCTTGCGTGATCGAAACCAAACAAAGTCATCATAGATTATGTCACATTCTCTTGCTTTTCTTTTTTTGTTTTATGTAAAGTTCTCGCCAAGATTACTTGGAACACTATGCTAGAGACCAGCATTGCAGGCCAAAAGTAAGCCTCTTCCAGCTGCGGGTTTATCGGTACAAAAAATGCTGCTCCCGTATTCGCTATCGCATAAATCGTGGTTATTATGGATATTGCGTAGAGAACTGTCCTCATTTTCCGCTCCTCCATTGTTGCGTACAAAATCATTGGTGGTATCAGCCAGACAATATACTGTTCATTCACTGTTGGCGAAGTCAGGAAGAATGCCATCAATACCAGAGTCATCACTTCTGCAATCGTCTTCGACCCTGCCTTTCTCAATACGTATGCGTAGAGCACTGGGAACACCGCTATCAGTATCACAAAACTTACCAATGACACTAAACCCTCGTTTTGACCAAATGCGGGGCGAATTGCAAGCCAAAATGTTAGATTCGCTAACGGTCTGTCCGCGTAGTGTGCTATTGTCATGTTAATGAATGATGTTGCATCTGCCATGAGAAACGGCATTAAAATCACTGCGGGCACAAGCATCGATGAAGCCAGAAACCCAAGCGTTACTCGCTTCTTTCCTTCCATTTTAGTTATCGCGTACAGAAAAAGTGGCAACAACAATGCTGGGTATACGCCTTTAAAAGCAATTCCTATGCCCAACATGAGACCGCTTTTCACGTATTGTCGTCTAGCCAAAAAAGTCATTGACAACAAAACCAAGAAAACAGGAATCGCGTCAAACATCCCCCATATTGACGACAATAGTATAGTTAAAGGGTTGAACAGATACAGCATCATTGCTCCTCTGGAAGTTTTTTCGTTTTTTGTTTTTGCCAAAACTATCGACTGAATATTCTTCGCTATTGCCAAGTCTGCCGCAATTATGGGCAGTTTTACCACGAAATTAAAAACAAAGAAATTCTGTACTTGCATATAGACAGCATAGGCAATCCCACACACAAAACCCCAAAGAGGCGGATAAACAAGCCCAAATGCTGGCAAAGCATACGGGTTCTGACCATTATAAATTGCTGCGCCTATCGTTCTCCACGCTTCCATATCCATTGGATGAGCAGTAAAAGCAGCCGGAACCAAACGAATCAAAAGACCCAACATTAAAAGTTTACTTGAAGAACCAGCTAAACTTAGAAACCATTTACCCCATTTCAATCTAATTCACTCTACTTAGGCACAAGAGCCTCTACCGCTCAACTAGCCTTGGAAGACGATGCCACTTTTCCCCTCCAACCAAACACCAAACCACACAAAAAACCAAAAAATAAATTCGGAACATAAACCCAACCCCTAAGAAATCCCGTAACAACAAAAAACAACCTCTCCTTAACACCCCTAAAGACCAAAGCACGATAACACAAGTAACCAAACTCAACCAAAGCAGCAGCAGACAACAAAACCAAAGCTATCAACGGATTATAGAAAAACAAAAACAACGAAAAAACCGTCAACAAAACATACACCGTCTGAACCATCCTACTACGCCTCTTAGACCTAAGCTGCTTACTCTCCCCAACCTTCAAATCAGTCCTCATTCTAGCCACAGCCCATCCAAGACCCCGACCATAAACAGCCTCCTTCCTAAGATTCTGCAACAAACTCTCCTGCCCACCCCAATATCCCCTAAACTTCAAACTCGGATCTTTAAGTATCCTGTACCCCAACGACCTTATCTTATGCGAAACCACGTGCTCCTCACTAGCAAGCTTCCGTCTAGTCGAAGATTCAAAACCTCCAACTTTTCTAAGTACTTCGACTCTAAAAACATCCGCTTTGAGCAACGAAAACCCAACTTCAACGACGCCTACATCATGAACATCTTCACACAAATGGTGCAAAAACACTTTCTTCATCAACGACAATTCTTCATTGGTAGGCAAATTTTCCCCAGACACTACCGCAACATCATCACGTTGAAAATGCTTGAGCGCCTCACTAACGTAATCGCTATTTAATAATTCACAATCTTGCTCCAAAACTAAAAGGAACTCTTCATTCGTGACAAGTTCAAGAGCTTTATTCAAAGTCTGGGCAAGACCAACATTCCTTTCATTCCTCAATATTGTTATTTGAGGAAAATCAGAAAACTCCTTCAATATTAAGGAAGACGAATCATCTTCAGAGCAATCATCTATCACCACTATCCTAAGATTCGAATAGTTTTGTGAGAGGAGAGATTTGATCGCCTTAACAGCAAAAAATCGCCCATTGTACACGGGCACTATTGCTAGCACATTAGGCTCCACAATTCCCCCTCCTACTTAGAAAACCATAACGTGCGCTCAAATATCTCTTTCTTATTAGTTGCAGACAAGATCAATGGCGAAGCAGTCAAAACTAATTACTGTTCCTCACGTCCACATACAGATTAACTAAACCCATAAGCTCCTTAAGGACTATCATCGAGATTT
>DATBWI010000020.1:0-13384 GCA_036514855.1 Bathyarchaeia archaeon
TGCGGCGGCGTAACCGACTGGCGCGACGCTGTGGAGTTTCTGCTGGCAGGCGCCTCCGCCGTGCAAATCGGCACCGCCATAGCTCTGAAGGAGCCCAGCGTGTTCCAAACCATAAACCGCGGCGTAGCCGCCTACCTGAAAAAGAAAGGATACGGGAGCGTGAAAGAAATTGTCGGGCTATCTCACCAGGCGTAACACGCTGAGAACCACGCGCATCCAGAGCGTGAAAACCGAAAGCCCCACCGTCAAAACCTTCACCGTCAAAGACAAGCTCTGCGCCCAAGCCAAACCAGGACAGTTCCTAATGCTATGGATACCAGGCATCGACGAAATTCCGCTCAGCGTACTGAACGCTGGAAACGGCGGGGTATCAGTAGCCGTCAAAGCGGTCGGCGACGCAACACGGCACCTGCACAAGATGGACACAGGCGACGTCGTCGGCGTGCGCGGACCCTTCGGAAACACCTTCACCGAAAACAGGGGCAGCGTCCTCATGGTGGGCGGCGGAACAGGAACCGCACCCCTGCTCTTCTTGGCAAAAAAGCAAGCCGCCAAAGCCCAACGCTTAGCCTACGTGATAGGCGCAAAAACCAAAAACGAACTCTTATTCCTGAACCAGCTTGACGCCCTGTGCACCGAGCAGAGCACAATCGCAGCAACAGAAGACGGCAGCTACGGCATCAAATGCCTAGCAACCGAACCCTTACCAAAACTCCTCAGCCGAGAAAAGTTTGACATGGTTTACGCCTGCGGACCAGAACCCATGATACGCCAGGTTTTCGAACTTGCAGAAAAACGCAGAATCGCCATGGAAGCCAGCTTGGAGCGGCTGATGCGGTGCGGCATAGGCTTGTGCGGAAGCTGCGTGATAGGCAAGTACCGCGTGTGCCGAGACGGACCCGTTTTCAACTCCGCGCAGCTGCGCGAAGTAAAGGACGAGCTGGGAATATCCAAACTGGGCTTCGACGGCAACCGAATACCGCTATAAGCCTGCGGAGAGCGAAACCTCAAAATACCAAAAGCCGCTTTTCCTTCAGGGGCGCCGAATGATGTTGTCTCAACTAGAGCTGGAAGACTTGGTTCGCAAGGCAATTATCCTCTACAACCGTTTCAGAAGCCCCGAAGCCACCGCCAAACTCATCAGCGTGACGCCAGAAAACGTCACCATCGCGTTTTCAGGTTCCTTCTGCTACAGCTGCGGCGTGCTAGACTACATCGAAGACTTCATCCACGAGTTCAAAATACTAACCGACACAGCAGAACTAAAAATTGGAAAAACCAGGCAAACAAGCCCGCGAAGCTTTGAGGCAGACTACAAAATCAAAGCAAAAAAAGGCTGGAGTCTCTAAAGCTCCTCCTGCGGCATCCCAATCTTCCGCAGAAAATCCCGCGCGTACTTCGGGTTATACGAAAGCTCTTTGCTTCTCAACAGCCTCTTGTCAAGCCTATCTAACGACACTCGGAACGTGGATTCTACACCCCAGCCTTCGCCTGAACTGAAGAAAGACCCGTTCACCGTTCTTAACTGCAGACGACAGTGAATAAGCGGCACGCCTTTATGGTTTGTACCATGAGTTTTTACGTACACAAAAAGCGTGCCTAATTCAAGCGCGTCTTTGTATTTGCGAGCAAAAGATTCAAACTCATCCATCATGAACCCTTGCTGGTCAGGATTTATCGCCACGCCTTTGACTCCGAACTGGATCGAGAGCTTTCGCTCAACCGCCTCCATTTGAGCTATAGGCTCAAGAAAATCCAATTTAGTCACAATGCCCACCAACCGTTCTTTTGAGAGAACCACCAAACAAGAGATGTCAAAATCATGCATTTTCTTCTCTGCTTCTTTCAAACTGGTTTCAGGTGCCACTGTGATCACGGGACGCGCCATTATGCCCTTCGCTGGAATGCTTAAAATCGGAACTTTCTCTCCGACGATTTCACCGAGCGTTTGGCGTTGCCGCGGTTGAAAAACCTGTTCGATAACATCGTGGATGCTTATGATACCCACGATTTTTCCTTCGCCGATAACTGGAACGTGAGAGATGCCATGTTCTCTAAAGAGGCTAAGCACGGCTCCCAAAGACCTGTTTGCATCAATGACTTGGGGCGCTTTTGTCATTATCTTCTCTATTGCAATTTTGCCCCATTCTTGGGTTACGGCGCCGTGGATAATATTTTCGTCAGTTACAAACCCCACGAGTTTATTTTTTTCAAAGAGTGGAAGCTGCCTAACCCCGCTTTCTATCATTAACTTGGCTGCTTTGCTTAGAGAGAGTTCTGGAGAAACCTTGGGTGCAGGTCGCATTAACGTTTTGACTTTCGTCGTCGCAGGATCGAGTCTTGACCTTATTACCCACCGCCTAGAAATCACGCCCGCGTATTTTCCTTTGTCATCTAAGACTGCTATGACTGGCGGCATTTCTCTCTTGAATAACTCTAAACATCTGGACACTGCATCGTTCTCATTAACAGTGGAAAAACCCTTTGTGCAAACATCCTTCACTGAAATCAAACTCGTAATTTTTCCTCCTCCACCTCGTAAAGGATAAAGTAGAATTTAAACATTGCAAAATTCAGGCTTTTTGCGGAAAAATGTGACTGTCATGGAGCAGTCACATAATTTTAAATGCTCTGGAAAAGCGTTATATTGTTCTAGACAAATTGTATAGATGTTTCATTCTGCGCTGTTTAAATAGCGCGGGTCAAAGGAGATTGGGAGCAAGGAGAGCATCAAAATCACAACTGGTCTATTAAACATTCTCATCCACTCCTGTCAGGGAGGGATTTCGCAAATATGAGTCTGAACCAAAAAGAAATGGTTGACTCGCTTAGGATACAATGGAAACGGCTGTGGCAGGAACGAGTAGACGATAAGATAAGAGCCGAGGGCATAGCAACGGCTGATTATTGCGACCTTTTCGTTGAGAAAGGCACCATAATTCACGCAACGCGCAATTTCAAGGCTCTGAGCTTCAAAGAAGTTTTGGAGCAGCACGAGATCGAGAACGTAGACAGAGTTATGCCTCCTGACCCTCAGATTGGAGGATGGAACAAATTTATCAAAACGAACATCACGAACCAGCGACCACGGAAGAAAAGGCGAGCTGAACTTTATTGTGATGAGAAGAAGGAAAAGCAGCAACCTAAGAAAGGCGGCAGAGGCTGGCTGCACATATAGGTCGAGTTATTCAAGAAACCAGTAACTTTTGTCGGTAGAAAGTTGAGTCAGCACAAATATTATCCCTACGTTTTTGCTCACTTGCAGATTGCCTACAGCAGGGCTAATCAGTATTTCAAATGATCGTGAAGGTAAATGAAGGCAATAATGGTTGTTGTTGGGACAAGACCTGAGATCGTGAAGATGGCGCCAGTTATTAGGGCACTGCAAAAAAGCAGAATCCCGACGACTTTTGTCCATTGCGGTCAACATTACGACTATAATATGGCACAGCAATTCATTGAAGACCTTGAGCTGCCACCACCTGACTACGCTTACAAGGTTAAAGCCAATTCGCCTGGAGCACAGACAGCACGGATAATAGCGTACATGGATAAATTGCTCAGGGAAACTGCACCTGCCCTTGTATTGGTTGAAGGCGACACAAACAGCGTCTTGGCGGCGGCGTTAGCGGCGAACAAACGAGGAATCCCCATCGGCCACGTGGAAGCTGGTTTGAGAAGTTTTGACCTGCGCATGCCCGAAGAACACAACAGACGCCTAACAGACCACGTATCAGCATACTTGTTTGCTCCAACTAAGAGAGCAGGATCTAATTTAGAAAGTGAAAACGTTTGGGGCAAAATCTACGTGACTGGAAACACCGTTATAGACGCCGTGAATCAACACTTGCCAATCGCTGAGAAAAAGTCTGAAATACTCAAGAAAATTCGTTTCGAGAAATTTGCTTTGGCAACGGCTCACAGAGCGGAAAACGTAGATGATCTGTCAGTTCTAAAGAGTTTCATTGAAGTTTTTGCAGAATCAGCAGTGCCTGTCGTTTATCCCATGCATCCACGCACCAAAAAGAGACTGCGCCAAAATGGCCTGTACGCAAAAGTCAAGAACCTTGATAATGTTCAGATTCTGCCGCCTCTTGGTTATTTGGACTTTATGGTGCTAATGAAAAAGAGCGAGTTTATAATAACAGATTCCGGCGGAATTCAGGAAGAGGCTACAGCTCCATCCATCAGAAAAACCGTACTAGTGATCCGCTTATCAACTGAAAGACCAGAAGCAGTTGAAGCAGGATTTGCTAAAGTTGTCGGAACGGACAAGCACGAAATTTTGGCGGCTATAGGAACAGCCCTGACAAGACCGAAAGAGTTGCCTCGCAAGTCTCCTTTTGGAGATGGAAACGCCGCTGAGAAAATTGTGGAGATAATTAGGAAAGATTTCCTTTCTGCATTGGAAGCATGACTTACTGAGTCTTGATCTTCTTAGGTAAAGTTTGGTCTTCTTGGCGCACTAGGGGATTGAGTTTGGGAATTTACAGATGCCGACTTGAAATCATTGCTGACATACTGAAAGTGGTTAGCCAAAACGCCAAAAAAACACAGATAATGTACCAAGCAAACTTGAGCTACAAGGTTTTGCAAAAATACCTTAGGGACATAACTGAGGCTTCTTTGATACGCTTCGTAACTGCAGAGCAATGCTTCGTGCTTACACCGAAAGGATGTGAGTTCCTCGAAGCCTACAAGAACTATTCTATAATCAGTAAGAGCTTAGAGAAATGTCTCAACGATGTTTGCAGCAAAAAGAAAAGTCTAGAAGAGCTATTTGCAAACGAGTAAGCAGGCTCGTTTAGCTTGACGGTCTAAACGCCTGTAACAGAACGATATTAATAAGAAATAATTTCAAAAATTACCTTTCAGGGAAGGAATAGACGAATTGAAACTTTCAAAAGAGCTGTTTGAGAAAGCAAAGAAGTTAATTCCAGGTGGCGTAAACAGTCCTGTTAGAGCGTTTCAACCTTATCCTTTCTTTACTGAACGCGCAAGAGGTTCACGCATATTTGATGTTGACGGCAACGAGTACATAGACTACTGCTTAGCCTACGGACCACTAATCTTAGGTCACGCTCATCCAAAAATTGCTGAAGCTGTTAAAGCACAGCTAGAAAAAGGAACGTTATACGGAACTCCAACGGAACAAGAAGTGGAACTAGCAGAGTTGATATGCAATGTTGTCCCCTCCGCTGAAATGGTTCGCTTAGTCAGCACAGGCGGAGAAGCAACAATGAGCGCCATAAGGGCAGCACGAGGATACACGGGAAAAAAGAAAATAATAAAGTTTGAAGGCTGCTACCACGGTGCACACGACTACGTACTAGTGAAAGCAGGTTCTGGCGCAACCACTTTCGGCATGCCTACCTCTCTTGGGATTCCGGAAGAGACAGCCCGAAACACAATTGTGGTGCCGTTTAATGACCCAGATAAGCTCGAAGAGACGGTTAAAGCGAACAAAGCTGACTTGGCAGCTGTGATTGTGGAACCAGTCATCGGCAACATAGGCTTAGTTTTGCCAAGAGACGGCTTTTTGGAAACTCTCAGAGAAGTAACTGAGAATTACGGAATAGTGTTAATCTTTGACGAAGTAATAACTGGTTTTAGGCTTGCCCTAGGCGGCGCACAGGAATATTACGGAATAACGCCTGACATGACAACGCTGGGAAAAGTCATGGGCGGAGGTTTCCCCATGGCAGCTTTTGCGGGCAAGGAGGAGATCATGAAAATGGTTGCGCCTTCCGGCAAGGTCTACCAAGCTGGAACCTACAGCGGAAACCCAATAAGCGTAATTGCAGGACTGGTTACTCTTAAATTCTTGTGCAAAAGCGGGAAAGAATTCTACACTAAGATGGAAAAGAAATGCGAAGCAATTGTGAAACCGTTAAAGAAGACAATACATGAGTCTAACGTAAAAGCGCAGATAAACCATTTATCTTCGATGTTTCAATTATTTTTCACCGAAACTCCTGTCTATGATTATACCACCGTAAAAACAGCAGATAACGTTACGTTCATGAAATATCATGCGAAGTTATTAGAGAAAGGCGTCTTCGTCCCTCCCTCTCAGTTCGAGACTTGCTTCCTTTCAAGCGCACATTCACAGCAAGACATCGAAAACACAACTGCAGTCGCAACGACCATACTTAGTGAGCAGGGAACTCTTAAAATTTGAAAAACTGTTTTCGAACTCTGGTTTACAACAGTGAATTCGACAGTCAAGTTTGCGAAGTATAGAACATTTGTCGAATTTTTCTATACTCTTTTTCCTTACGTGTTTAAATTAGCGCAATAAAAGATACGATAATGGATTCTGACAAAATTCTAAGGGGATTCTGGGAGTAGGCAAGAAAATGGACAGGCTTTATTCGCCCATTCTGGTAGTAATTGCTACACTTAATGAGGAAGAAGGCATTGGCCCAACTCTCGGAGAACTCCAAAACGTGCTGCCCAACTGCTCTTATGTTGTGGTTGACGGAAATAGCGCTGATAAGACGGTTGAAATAGCTAAGAACATGGGCGCAAATGTCTTATTGCAAGAAGGAAAAGGCAAAGGTGCTGCCCTGTTTCAAGGTGTTAAATATCTTAGTTCAAAAGTCCGCTATGTTGTTTTTATAGACGCCGATTACACTTATCCTGCTGAATACGTTCCCAAGATGATCGAGATTTTAGATCAGAATCCGGATGTGGGCATGGTAATTGGAAACAGGTTTAACGGCGAGCATAATTTCACCGAATCTACCACGAACCCTTTTTATGTCGGAAATAGATTGCTAGCTTTCGCGCAACATGTAATTAACGGCATTAAACTTGATGATCCATTATCAGGTTTGAGGGCTGTTAGATCTGAGATTTTTAAAAATTGGAACCCCAAGAGTAAAGGCTTTGATGTAGAAGCTGAAATGAACGCCGTTGTTGAACATCAAGGGTATCGAATAGTGGAAATCCCAATCGGATACAGACATAGATTAGGCGAGAAGAAACTAAAGCTGCGACACGGATTCGGAATACTTAAAAGAATTGTGGTTGAAAGTTTCAGAACTTAATTTGCTCGAATCGTACCAAGATAAGCTTCTGAATATGTGCATTATAGAAGAAATATATTATTGTTCTAGAAAAAGTGTATAGTTGTTTCATTCTGTGCTGTTTAAATAGAACGCTTTCGAAGGAGAAGGAGAGCTTGGAAAGCATCCAAAATCAGAGTTGGAATGATAAGCATTCTTGTCCGCTCCTGTCAGGGAGGGACTTCCCTAAGTATGAATCTAACTAAGCCTTCTTTATTGCCCAGAATTTTTTGTCACAACTACAAGTCTAATTTTTTTCTAATGTAGCGAGAGGTCACGGCTTGAATTTTTGATGGAAACCTCGCTACGACCAAGTTACAACTCTATAGATGCTTAAAGCGATAACCTTGGAGAGAATGTTTGAATGAACAAGTATAGGGATAGGTTACAGATTATTGCAGACATGCTATATACAGCGAGAAATGGCGCTAAGAAAACCCAAATTATGTATAAAGCCAACCTTAGCTACAGACTTCTCGGTCGATATTTGCATGAGGTTTTGGATGCGGGTTTAGTCAAGTCTGAAAAGGGAAATAGTTATGTTTTGACAACTAAAGGTGAAACGTTTCTCAATCGGCATATAGAATACTCCGAACTTCGCAAAAGTTTGGAAAAGAATCTTGAATCCATCAACAGCGAGAAGACTATTTTGGAGAGATTGTGCGGCATTGCAAACGGCTTTAACAACAATTTGAGGAGCTTCAACAAAAATGAGGAACTCAAAAGACCGATGTGATGAGAACCATGTCTGTTCCCAAAGTATCTTGTATTTTGTTAATCTTTGTGTTTGCAGCCTCTAGTCTATTCTTGGTTGCGGCTGTCTCTGGGTTCAGCGAAAGCGAAGCAACTTTGGCATCAAACGATGCTGATGGAACTGTGGCTTCAGCGTACACGGCAACTTTGAAGGCGGAGAAAGCAGGAGCGAACGTTTCAGATTTACTAACGCGACTAGACGAAGCTGGAGAATTTTTAGCTCAAGCGAACATGGCGTATAGGTCAGGGGATTTTGATGGGGCGATTCGGGCTGCAAATTTAGCCCGAAGTATTGGAGAAGAAGTTCAGAACGCGGCTGACAGTTTGGAAGTTTTGGCGCGAGGTGAAAGTCAGCAGCGTCTGTTGTTCACATTGCTAGGTTCAATTGCAAGTGTAGTTCTAATCGTTTTAGGCAGTTTTTGGGGGTGGCGAGTTTTTAAGCGTCGCTATCACGAACGAGTTTTGAAAATGAAGCCAGAGGTTGCATCAAATGAATCTTAACGAATACCGTATGGCATTTGCGGCTGTGAGCCTTATCCTCATACTGCTTGCCACGGTTCCAACACTCAACTTGGTTCTCTCATTTCCGAGCGGAAGCGCACAGTTTTCGGAGTTTTGGGTCTTAGGTCCGAATCATGTAATGGCAGATTACCCATTCAATGTTCAGCTAAACAAGCCGTATCAAGTTTTTGTGGGTGTCAGGAATCGTATGGATTCTACACTACATTACCTGATTTATGTGAAGTTTCGAAATCAAACTCAACCCTTACCGGATCCGCTGAATTCAGTGCCCAGTTCGCTGCCTCCGCTTTATGAGTATCATGCTTACGTCAAAGATGAGGGAACATGGGAGACGCCTTTAGCCTTCAGCATTTTAAGCGCTTCACGAACCGGCACTTCTGCATCGGTGAGTGACATATCCATCAACGATGTGGTTTTTTCAGTCAACTCATCCACAATATGGGATACAGAGCGTAATGGATTTCGCTACGAAATATTTTTGGAACTTTGGCTTTATAATGCCACTTTGATGAGCTTTCAGTATCACAATCGCTTCGTTGGATTTTGGCTAAACATGACCAGTGGGTCTGCCTGAAACTCGCGCTCGATTAGTCATGTCTCACAAGCTGGAGTGACTCAACGAACAATATTCATGGTCTAAGGTGATTAGTTTGTCAACAAAAAAGATACGCTACGCGGACCCTTACATAACAGAGGAAGATGTAGAAGCCGTTGCTGAAGCGGTAAGAAACAAGAGGTTATCCCAAGGAGAATATGCCGCTCGATTCGAACAAGAGTTTGCAGGTCACTTAAACCTTAAGCAGGCGGTCGCCACAACAAATGGCACTGCAGCGTTGCATCTTGCGGTTTTAGCTGCTGGAGTGAAGCCTGGAGATGAGGTGATTATTCCTTCATTTACGTTTGCAGCTACCGCTGAATGTGTTCTCTATGTTGGAGCGAAACCTGTATTCGTCGATATAGATCCAAACACCTACAACGTTGATCCCAAGTGCGTTGATAAGGCGATAACTGCTAAGACTAAAGCGATAATCGTGGTTCATTACGGCGGTCAAATGGCGGACATGGATCCAATTATGGAATCAGCTGAAAAGCATGGTGCCTGCGTGATTGAAGACGCGACGGAAGCGCACGGAGCCACTTACAAGAATCGGCAGGCTGGCGCCATAGCAAAAATCGGCTGTTTCTCATTCTATCCAAACAAGAACATGACAACTGGTGAAGGAGGAATGCTTGTGACTGACGACGCCGAAATCGCTGAGAAAGCCCGTCTGTTGCGGAATCACGGTCAAGTTTCCCGTTTCCAACACATCATGATCGGGTACAACTACAAGATGTCAGACATACTTGCAGCTCTCGGATTAG
The DNA here is from genome assembly GCA_036514855.1 of Bathyarchaeia archaeon. Classification (GTDB taxonomy): domain Archaea; phylum Thermoproteota; class Bathyarchaeia; order Bathyarchaeales; family Bathycorpusculaceae; genus DATBWI01. The sequence goes on from DATBWI010000020.1 coordinate 9,708, forward strand.
CTCAACTCAAGAGATTGAATTGGGTTATCCAAAAGAAAAAGGAGGCGGCTCAGTTCTATGAAAAATTACTTTCAGGTGTTAAGGGGGTTCAAACTCCCTACGTCATGCCTGCGGCGTCGCATACGTACATGTTCTACACACTGAAGTTTATCAATGCCGGAGCGAGAGACCTTATAATGCAGCATCTTGAACAAGTTGGAATAGAAACAGTCGTGGCGTTTCCGCCGCTTCACATGCAGCCTATTTACAGGTCTCTTTGCAAATTCAATGACGAGGACCTCAGGGTCACCGAGGACTGCGCAAACAGGGTCCTGTCTCTGCCGATTTATCCGCACATAGCTCGTCACGATCAGGAGTTTATTATAAAATCAATGTTGGAGGAGTTGAAAACATGACAGAAAAGAACGTTTTCGTTACCGGAGGAGCTGGCTTTATTGGCAGCACGTTGATACGGCAACTGACCCAGCAAGGATACCAAGTGACAGTCTTCGACAACCTTTGTTCAGGGATGAGGGACAATATTCCCAATGATGGCTCAGTGCGGATTGTTACAGGCGATGTTAGAGACCTAGAAATGGTTACGTCAGTGATGAAGGGACACCAATATGTGGTTCATCTCGCAGCGCAAGCCTTCATTCCTGTTAGCTATCAACTGCCAGTAAACATAGCGGAAACAAACGCTGTCGGAAGCCTCAACGTTTTCAAGGCGTGCTTGGACACTGCAGTGGAAAGAATCATTCACATAAGCAGCAGCGAAGTTTACGGCTCAGCTGTATATACACCCATAGACGAACGCCACCCGACAAATCCCGTGAGCACATACGCTGTTGGAAAACTGGCAGCAGACCTTTGGGCGCAAACAATGCACTTTGAACATAAACTGCCCGTAGTTATACTAAGACCTTTCAATACGTTTGGACCTAGGGATACGTTGCCGCGGTTTATTCCAGAAATGATAAGACAATGCCTTAAAGAGCCTGTCATAAGAACCGGAGATGTCAGCACGTTCAGAGACTACACTTACGTGGAAGACACCTGCAAGGCAATTGTCAGCGCTCTTGAAGTAGAAGGAATTGAAGGTGAACTGATCAACTTTGGAACAGGCAAAGCTTTGATGATGAGGACTATTCTGGAAATGATAATGAGAGAGACAGGTGCCGAAAACAAGGAAGTTATTGAAGACACCTCACGCTTCAGACCCAAAGACGTCGGCACACTGATTGCCGGTAACATAAAAGCGTACAAGTTGCTGGGTTGGAAACCAGAAGTCGAGTTTCGCGATGGCTTACTGAAAACCATAAGTTGGTACAAAGGCAACGGAGTAGGTTGGAGCTACGAGAAATACGGATGGCACTGGCGATACTAGGTAGCTGAGACGTTTTCCATCATAAGTCGCTTTTGGTGAGGCGCTGCAAAATTGAACACAAAAATAAGTTTGCGCAACACAAAAACCGCAGTCTACTATCTCAATCAGTTTGCTCGTAGGCATATCCGCTGGGTTATGCTCTACGCAACAAACCGCTGTAATGCCTGCTGCAAACATTGCAGAATTTGGGCGCAAAACCCAAAGATTGACTTAAGCCCTGCGGTGGTAGAATCTATCGTGAATGCCAAGTGCACAAACTCCCGCTTTTATCCCACCGGTTTTAGTTTAGAAGGCGGAGATTTTTTGCTACACCCGCAGTATAAAGAAATACTGGATTTGGTTAAAGATCGTGACTACATCCTATCGTTGAATGCTATGTTAGATGATTTGTTGATTGACACTGTTCGCGAATTTGGAGTGAAACACCTGAATATTTCTTTAGACGGAACACGAGAAACTCACAAGCGTGTCCGCGGAGTAGATTTATTCGACAAAGTAGATCATGTGGTCAACGAGCTGCGTGGTCAAACGGAAATTAAACTAGTCTATACCGCCTCACCGTGGAACTCCTACAAAGACATTCTATTCGTTAAAGACTATTGCAAAAAGAAGCAAGTCGGCTTCGAAATCAGCATTTTCGCGAATTTTAAATTGTTCGATATTAACGATGCGTTCGAAAAAAAATCTAATGTCCTGCAAGGTTACAATCTGAAGACAGAAACAGATCCCTACATGCTATGTTACGAAGATTGGCTGAAAGGCAACGCGAAAATTCCCTGCCAAAGCCCTCTCTGCAAAATCGTAGTTTATCCAAACGGTGATGTGCCGTTTTGCTGCCATAAAGAAATTTTGCTTGGAAACTTGTATAAAGCATCTCTGGACGAAATATGGAATTCCGACAGAACCAAAAGAGTTCAAAAGCAATTTATCGGTTCTTGTAATGATTGCTGGAGTTCTTTTCATAAGCATGTCGACTTTTTTTACATCGAGATGCTTAACCGTTGCTTTCCTAAGTTTATAGTCAAGAAAATAGTTGGTGATTATTCGTACAAGTGTTAATGAATGATGCAATTTATGTGTTGGCAGATGAGTCTGTATTATATTTTCTTGTGCGGAGACCCATTTGTATTGTGATGCAAAAAGAGAAAATAAAATCGAAGCAGTGTCTAGTTGCGGTGAAGGAGGTACGATGATGTTGGAAGATGAGGAAAATGCCCGAAATTCTATCTTAAGAAGAATTAAAAAATATGTCGAGCGAGGGCCATTCGCCTTGAATCCTGACGCAGTAGTTGTTAGAAACCTCATTTCAGCTTTAGCCAAGAATAAGCTAGAATATGGATACGCGTATTGTCCATGTCGTAAAGTTAACGGCATCCCCGAGGTGGATAAAAAGAACATTTGTCCATGCCAATCGCATAAAGAGGATATTGCAAGGTATGGCGAGTGTGAATGTGGTTTACTCGTCAAAAAATCTTAAATCCAAAAGAGCCTCAGCAAGTTATCATTAAGTAACCAAGCAAATGGTCTGGCCATTACATAAAAAGTACTCGCTACAGCCGTGTAAAAAATGAAGTTCGGTTATCATACCCTTTGGAAATGGAAAGAACCATTCTCTATAACTATAGACCAAATTTCAATGGCTGGATTTAGGGGAGTGGAAACCCACTTTGATGACGTTTTTCCATATTTTAACGACAGAAAAAAGTTTGTTAACATGATGTCGGAAAGGGAGATGACACTAACATCAATATACGCAGCTAGTTATTGGTGGGGATGGTTGAAGTGGTCTTGGTGGAGGTTCCACTGGTGGCGATATCGGCGACGGTGGCTTAGACTCGTAAAGTTCGCTGCTTATGTGGGATGCGACCGAATCGTTTTGGGAGGGCACCAATACTACCTTAAAACAAAAGGACAAATAAAAGAAAAGGAATGCCTAAACATCGCTTCGCTACTAAATAAAGTCGGGAAAACCTGCGATGACTACGGCATTAAAGCGACTTATCACCCGAATAAAAGCGACATGGCCAAACGCGGAGACTTTGTTGAAAAAATATGTGATTTGACCGACCCCGACCTTGTGGATCTTACCATGGATACTGGGCATCTGATTGCCGGAGGCGCTGATTTGGTCCAGGCACTTCGCAGGTACCGGGAAAGAGTGAATCTCGTGCACTTTAAAGATTTCAAGAATGGACAACTCGTGAGTTTCGGGGAAGGCACAATAAATTTTCCAATGATCTTGGATTTGTTGAAATCAATCGGCTATAACGACTGGGTAATAATTGATGATGAACCTACAACAAGGACTATG
>DATBWI010000021.1:0-17825 GCA_036514855.1 Bathyarchaeia archaeon
CTCCTTATCAAGAAACATGCTCCACTTGCGAACAGGGAATCAGTTACTGCGAATTTGCTTTGGCATTCATTTATTGTAGGATAACCGAAGGCATTCAAAGTTCTGATTCTGTTCCTATCTTGACTTGGAAGCTGTATGCTACACAAAATTTCATATTCTTGGTGTTCATCAGCGGCTGTAACAAGGTTTTTGAGCCATCCGTCTTTAGCTTCTGTATCCGTGTTAACAAAGACTAGATAGTCTCCTCTGGCACTCTTTAATCCGCGGTTGTTTCCTTCAGCATAGCCATAGTTCGTGTCCAGTTCAACAACTTTAGTCTTGGGAAAACTCCGCTTAACGTAATTTACGCTGCTATCAGTTGAACCATTATCCACAAGGACTACTTCAAAATCTTCAGAGATGTGTTGATCTAAGATCGAACGGAGGCATCTCTCAAGCCATTTTCGCCCATTCCAGTTTATAATTAATACAGAGATTCTACTGCCCATCGTGAACCAACAGTGGATAGAATCTGGCATTTCCTTGTTTATAATGATTTAGTTGCAGAACTTCTGTAACATTGCAAACATGGAGTCCCTGCCATGTACCGCCCATGCCTTGCACCGACATAGAGCTTTTAATAAGCTACACCAACTAACCTTTCAAGCCAAAAAAGAGTAGCAGATGGTGGATGCTGTTGTTGGATCAGTTGATAAACACATTAATCTTAGGCTTAGTCCAAGGTTTAGCAGAATGGCTGCCAATCTCAAGTACGGCACACCTTAGAATAGCTGAACGGTTCCTAGGCCTATCAGCGACGCCACTCCTCGCAATCACTCTGCATCTAGGAACACTCATCGCAGTCATATTCTACTTTAGAAGAGAAGTCGTACGCATACTCTCTGCCCTAGCACATGGCGACTTTACATCAGAACATGGAAGCCTAATACCTCTCATAATCGTTGCAACCATCCCCACAGGCATAATCGGAATACTCTACGTAAGACTCATCGAAGACCTCATCACCTTCCTAGCAATTGGAACCGCCTTTCTCATCGGCGCAACCGTGCTTTACACGTCTAGAATTGGCAAAGAAAACATGAACACCATCACATTCACCACAGCCCTAATAATGGGCGCAGCACAAGGCTTCTCAATATTCCCGGGGCTGTCAAGAAGCGGAATCACCATCTCAACCGCACTACTGCTCGGCTTGAAAAGAGAAAAAGCATTCAGATTCTCCTTCCTCCTATCAATCCCAGCCATAATCGGAGACCTAATAGTCGAAATCTACCAGCAACGCGGGCAACTGGCACTCCAAACAATAGGCCCAATAGAACTCCTAGCAGGAATAGTCATGGCAATGATTGCAGGCTACATCGCCATAAAACTCGTCTCAAACCTCGTAAGAAGCAAAAAGTTCCATTACTTCGCACTATACACTTGGCTACTCGGAATAACCGTAATCACTCTCACGCTGAGTGGGTTTCTAGCCACTTAGGCTTCCCCTGCAAAAACTCCGTCAAAAACACCGCAAACTCGCCATTACTCCCGTACACGTTAACAATTTCTTCGTTAACCAGAACCTTGAAACCCTTCTTAAGAACATGTGAAATTCCCTCAGCCACACCCGCATTTCTTCCACCATCCTGCAACCGCTCACGCAACAACTCACACGCATCCATAAACTTTCGCCTCACCAAAACCACCCATCTGCCATCCTCCACATAAGGTCCACAAACTGCATCTTCGCTGTTCACGTATTTGGCGACGAATTTCTCGCATTCCCTCTCCTTTTCCAACGGCGGTCCCAAATGTTTCTTAACATGTGAAATGCAACGACTCTCAAGTTCAAAACCGAACATGCTAAGCGTTTTTTCGTCGCTCCAAGCAAACTCCTTCAACAATGAAAAATCATTAAGCTCAACAAGCTTGTGCAACGAACGAATGGACTTGTAGAGTTGCCCCCACAAAATGTCAGGCACAGCACCAACTTTTTCAAAGGTGACGAAAACAAGGGCTGACCCGCGCTCTTTCAACCTCTGTCTTATCTCGTTTACAGGCAACGGAACCGTTTCAGGCGGATCAAAGAAGCCCTTGCCAGGATTCTTCAGGAATGTTTGTGCAGCAGCTACAAATTCGTAAAGATTCCGTTTACGCACGGCAGAAGCCACGTTTCTTCCCCGGTCAACCGGATCAACCACGACAAGAGGCTCCGGAAATAAAAGCTTAAGCTCATTCTCTCTGCCCTCATAATAACCTTCGATATCAATGATCAGACGTTGCTTTCCCTGAGCAAAAGCCTTCAACACATTTACAAAAGATTCATAATTAAGAGTCAAAAGTTCGCATAAATATCCGCTAAAACCGCCAACCTTTATCTCAGCACCATAAACGCCTATTCCCTTCATAAACTGCTTCAACAAACGCGTCTCGCCCTTCAACCTCTCACTAAAACGCTTCTTCACATAATCAGTGTGATAAGGCGTCCTGTCCGTGGCGCTTAACCATTCACCGCGCTTAGCGTCGTAACAGGGCACAATGTTAACTCGAACGCCATTCACAAATGCCTCTAGATATGGGTGCTCGGCAAACCGTTCAACCTGCTCAGCATCTTCCATTGCTTCTCTCGCAACTTTCAGGCATGTATCACCCAGCAACTTTCGCGGAATTGTTGTCGGTACACGCATGAAAATGTCAATGTCCGGCTCCTTGCTGAGCCACGTATCCTTCGCCACAGAACCCTCCACGCGCACAACAGCTTTGACGCCTGAGGCTTTAGAAGCAGAAACAACCTTCTTCACTAGTTCGCTTGCTAACGCTTCTATCTCAGCCCGTCTCTCTTTAGTAGGCGTAATACTTTCCAAAACATTGGAACAGATGCTTTCGATTTTTCCCTGCATAAACCGGCACTTTTCTCTATTTATCCTGACAAAACTCTTTAAGCGTTGAGTAAATCGGACCCCTCGGCGTCAAATCACTACTCTTAAGCCTCAAACACTCAGCGCGAATAGTCCCGAACTCCAAATTCGCATTCTCACCAACACACTTGACAAGCGCCTCTCGGTTCCTTCCCGACCTCACACGGGCAATCGTCAGGTGCGGACTGAAACCCTTCGGGTCAGGCGCAAACCCCAACGTTTGCAGACTAGGCTCCAACTGGTCGAAAATACTTCGCAGTTGATCAGCACCTTGAGTTATCCCAACCCACAAAACTCGCGGATAACGCAACTGCGGAAACGCGCCAACCCCGCTAATTTTCACGTCAAAAGCGGTGAACTGAACCTTCGTCATCTCCGCATATATCCTTTCAACAGTGCTGGGCATAATGTTTCCCAGAAATCGCAGAGTCATGTGAATGTTCTTCGGTTCAACAAGCTTCAAGTCTGCGCCAGTCTTCGCCAAAATACGCTGAACATCTGCAATCTTTCTCAGAATCGCCTCATCATCCAAGTCAAAAGCTATGAAGCTTCTTATTGCTTCCGACATCGCCATTCCTTCGCATACTCTCTACTGCGGTTACTCATAAATCCTTTTAATACAACAGACTAACAGATAGCGGGAGAAGGATGCAAAATGACCACTGATAAGCTTGTCGTCGGCGTAGCTGGAATGCCTGGAGCCGGAAAATCCGTTGTAACGAAAATCGCCAAAGGATACGGCTACAGCATTATCGTGATGGGCGACATTGTCAGAGAAGAAGCCCAAAAAAGAGACATGACGCCAACGCCGGAGAATCTTGGAAAGATAATGCTTGAACTGAGGAAAACGGAAGGAGACAACGTTATCGCCAAAAAACGCATGCCAAAAATAGAGAAGGAAAAAGCCAGAAAGATCATTGTAGACGGAGTAAGAAGCCTAAGCGAAATAAACGAATTCAAAGCACATTATCCCACATTCACTCTCATAGCTATTGAAGCATCTTCAGAAGCAAGGTTCAAACGACTCTACCGCAGGCGAAGAAGCGACGACCCGAAAAGTTGGGAAAACTTTCAGGAAAGAGATAGACGAGAGCTAAGCGTTGGATTAGGAGAAGCCATAGCCAAAGCAGAATACAGGATACAGAATGAAGGAGATTTGAAAACAACAAAAATTCAAATAAAAGAAGCCTTGAGGAAGATTGAGGAGAAATGGATGAAATAAGCGTCAAGGTAGAAGTTGAGATCAATCCAACAGAATCCGAAGACAAAGTGCAGAGGGCTGTCGAAAACATATTCGGCAACGTGGCAATGCAAACAAAACCTATGCGCAGAGGAAAACTACTTATCGCAGAATCCACGGGCATTGAGGGACTTACTAAATTTTACAACTTGTTGCGCAGAGAACGCATACGCGACGCCTCAAAAAAAGCGTTATTTGAAGGAATAGACAAGAACACTCTTACTTTCTTCCTAAACAAGCAAGTTGCGTATGCAGGACATGTCTCCTTTTCCAAGGAAGTTGCAGAATCACCCCTAGGACCAATAAAGGTTACGATAAGAAGCGAAAACCCAAGGCAAGTCATCGACTGGCTCACGTCAAAAACTCCATAGAAGAACGTTATTATGGTGTGCTGTTTTGTCAACAAAAGCGAAGATTACTAACAGAGGCGCTGTCCTGCTTGGAAAAGCATTGGCATGCGATGCATTTGACGAGTGTAGACCACTAAGAGTTGTTACGCACGCTCACGCTGATCACATGATGGGTTTGAACAGAAGCTTGAGAACGTGCAGGAAAATCCTGATGACCCGAGCCACTAAAGATTTGATTGACGTAATACAGACCCCGCTCTTTCTAAAGGGTGGTCATGTGCAGACACTAGCATATGGTGAAACTTACCAGCATGAAGAGGAACGCATAACGCTTTTTGGAGCAGATCATATTCTAGGAGCAGCACAAGTGCTTGTCGAAGATCATGAAGGGACGAGAATCGTCTATACGGGAGATTTCAGAATAGACGCCACGCCAATCGTGCATTCAGATGTTCTTGTCATAGAAGCCACATACGGAGGTCCATCATGTAGACGCCCATTCCAGAAAGACATTACCGATTTGCTCATTTCTCTGGTTGAGAGAAAATTGAAGCAAGAACCAGTGTATATTTTTGGTTATCACGGCAAACTCCAAGAAGTCATGCAAATTCTTCACAATGCTGGAGTCGAGGCGCCGTTTGTAATGCCGGAGAAGATTTTCAATGTTTCCAGAGTCTGCGAAAGGCACGGCATGCGTCTTGGACGATTAATGTTGTCTGAGGAAGACGAAGCAAGAGAGCTGATGGAGCGAAATTCGTCGTTTGTAGCCTTTCATCATATGGTTTCGCGAAGCAAAATCGGTCAAGACGCTTTCCGCATTTGCGTCAGCGGGTGGGAGTTTGGTGCTCCGTGTCGCGAAATCAGTGACAGGGAGTTTGTCGTGGCTTTGAGTGATCACTCAGACTTTAATGGGCTTGTGGAGTATGTTAGACGTTCAAAGCCAACAGTTGTTATAACAGATAATTACCGTTCAGGTTACGCTGAGGCATTAGCCAGAGAGATACACGAACGGTTCTGTATCTCATCAGTAGCCCTCCCAACGAAGCAATTTTCTTTCGAAAGCGAAAACGCGGGCTGCTTTTAAGCCTTAATGATACACTTGTTTATTTTCGTGTCTTATTGCGGTATACAGGCTTTTTCTGGTTTGCGAAATCATGTAATATCACAGGTGTAAGTTACTTCTATTTTCTTTTTCTAGAATGGAAAACCTTTTAAATATAGACCGAAACACTATAGAAAGCCTATATTGATGAGGAATGAAAAAATGAAAAAGTCTTTAGTTGCAATATTAACAGCTACCGTAATCGCAATATCGTTTCTAGGACCCGCACTTTTACCAGTACAAGCTGCTGACCCTTCAAATTGGTATATGACAGTTCCAGGAGTGCTTGACACAGACACCTATTGGCTTTATCCCTTTGAGATAAACTCCAGCCTGAAGATTGGATTCTCCAAGTTCGGTGAACTAATTAACAGCAATGATAATACAGGCCTCGAATATGGCGAAGTCGATCCCTTCGCTCCTCCAGCAGGAAGCGGCACAACAGCGCAGGTTCCAAAACGCATGTGGCTTCAAGGATGGCTAATCAACATCACCTACACTCACAGAACTCAAGGCCCGAGGAACGTATGGGCTACTGCAATGCACGGTGACAGCATAGACTACGGCCACGATTGGCTGAGAGTTGATTTCAACAATGACTATTCAACCCAGTACGGTTACGAAGACCCAAGAGACCGAGGCTATCTCATTGGAGACGCAGGATACCCCGGAAGTTTGCTTAATGGTGGAAGAAAGACAAACGGAACAGCCGTTACGATGCCTTTCGAAGTGCTCTACAACGGACCGCGCGAATTCATTGCTATGTGCAACACAACAATATACGACCACCCACTTTACTTGGACGACAGCACAGGTTCTGACATCGCACTAGTTGAAGTGAGGATAACATTGATTTTCAACAAGGTGAAGAAGGAAGTTATCCTCCTCAAAGACATCAAATCTCTTCTGGCCTGGAAAGAAGGCGAGAAGATGAAGATTGAGTTCAGCAACAGAGGCGAAGTAGACCTTGGTAAGGAAAGCACAGGCTTCGGAAGTTTCGCTCACTTCTACACTCAAGGCACATGGAGCTATCCAAGCTTCCCACAAAATGACACTTGGGTAGAAGGACAAAGCACATGCTATGGTGCCGAATGGGAGATCAACCAAACAGAGACTCCTGGCGACCCAGAATATCCAGGATTCACAGCTGCCGGTCCGTATCCACAGACTTCAGCTCCGCATTCATATGATGTTGCGCAAGCGATTAACGCACCAGCAGGCTATGTGTGGTTTGCTGCTTTCTGGCCAAGCCTTAGCGACTGGAGCATTGACGGATGGGACAATTGGTGGCATTCACTTCACACTGGTGACCCCCACTATATCGACTACCACAACCCAACTGATGAACCCTTCATACCATTCTACATTGGTGAGTGGGACTTCATACTCTATCATACGCAAGACGCACAGGGAAGGGTTCAATTCAGAGCAGTAACGGTTTATGGTGTAACCAAACTACACGACGCCGCTGACGACGACGCTGACGATGTTCACGGAGAACAGGCTGAGAACATAATCGACAGAGAAGTCAAATACCAGCTTGACGAAGTTTTCAACCCATGGGACCTAGAGAGCGCAGTCCACAAGGAAACTGACAGGTGGGTTGAATGGAAGACAACCACCGCCACGACATACACGACCGCTAGAAGACCAGTAGTCGTAACTACTGACAGCCAATGGGATCAATACTGCGTATTCTCTGAGAGGGTCATACGACAAGACACTAACACACTCTTGAACAGATACAAAAATCAATACGACTTGACCCTGAACAGTGATGGTACAGCCACATTCACAGGACTGCCAACAGCAACTTGCAAGATACTTTACTCAACAAGGCCAGATGTTACAGGACAAACGTGCACAGGCTGCAGTACCGACAGTGGTACCGCATACAACGTCACCCAATGGAACATAACGGCGACTACACCTAACAGCGTTTGGGTTGACAACATAGGAGTTACACATGGATTCAGCCTAGCATTTCCAGCCATGACGGTATACCCGACCTCGCGATACACAAGCGGTGCAAATACGAACTGGACTGAAACGTGGACTTTGCAGAAGGAATGGAACGAGACAGACTTCAAAGTTTTCCTGAACGAAACGTACATTTCAAGTCTGCCAAACTTCTATGATCCGATCAATGTCACCCAATCAAATGGCAACTTCACGTTCCTATTTGACATGGGAGCACTTTCGAAGAACCTAACGGCTACTTCGGACAGTTCAGTGATTTACCCATTGCCAAAGGAAACAGTGCATGTTGTGTATCTGAACCACACGATTTCAGTGACATTCACTATCACGCAAAGGAACTATACAGATGCAGGCGGTGCAACTTTGAACTCAACATGGACTGTGGACAAATGGATAGCGCTGACTGCGGACTATAATAACAAGCTTATGGGCCGCTACGAATTCGGAATCGTCGGAAGAGACGCAAGCTCAGTTGACTCAGCAGGGTTATCATTAGTCTCTGCTGCACTCAAGAACAAACAAGTCAATTATGTCTTGGCAGGAGCAGACATGTACGATGCTGACGCTTCGAGTCAGATGCCATGGGTAATGGCAAAGATAGGAGCAGGCGACACAAGAGCAAACTACTACTACTCAGGCACAGACTTCAGAACTGCATTGAAGGACGATTGGTGCCACACATTTCCAATTGCAAGCTCCAACATGATAGCTGTCGGTGGTCCAAGAGCCAACGTGCTGTCATGGTATGGAAACGACTTCCCAGCAGTTCTATTCGGGCTGGACGAGTTCACAGACTACACTAATTGGAATACAAAGATAGCTGCTGTGACATGCTGGAACAAGAAAGCCTACGCGTCAACCGGTCTAACAGGATACGCTACGGTGAACACGTACAAGGACATAAACGGCACAGTACTGCTAATGATATGGGGCTACAACGGAATAGACACGTACTACGTGACCAGATGGTTCCACGAAGAAGGAGTATACCAACTGCAAGAAGCACCGCTGTGCTTGACGTCAATAATAGTCAAAATAACCTACGAAAGCACTACTGAAGGCAACAAGCCTACAGCTTATGAAATTGTGGAATGCTTAGGCACGATCAGCGAGAGACAATGGGTCCACGGCGCAGAAACCAAAGGCGGAATTCACGACCCATAGAAATCTTTCACCCCTTCTTTTTTCTTCCCAATTTTTTTAAAGTTTCTAGTTTCAGCGTGCTTCAGTCAATGAGGATTTTGTCTAGTCTTCTCAAATACCCTCGAATCTAACTGACCGTAACTTGCAGAGGCTGCACAAATTAGAAGAACAGTTAAAAAGAGTTTCATGATATAACACGGTCTAACACGTGACTGCTGAATGGAGCAATATGCAGGGGCGTCCAGTTGAAGAGACTAAGAGGAAAGCTGCACTTTAAACATGCCGAAGCATTAGTGTTTATTGCCTTTTTCTTACTCAGCCTGCGAGTGGTCAACTGGTTTGAATATCCATACATAATAGTCAGTGGTGATTTTAGACCCCCGCTAGTCCAGCAAGCCTTCGTCAATCGCGTCATTTATGCGTGGAACGAAATAGACTTTGGCATGCCGTCAGTCTACTCACCGCGCATTCTTGACCCATTCTATTTTTTCACTACAATCTCCCAAGCAGTCGGCGTAAACTTGTACTTTGCACAGATTATCGCCGTTTTCTTGCTATACTTCTTCGCCTCAATCCTCATGTACATGTACGTCAAACAACTCACAAATGGTGATACTTTTGCATCATTCATTGCTGCAGTATTTCTAGTAGCCAACGTTCATTTGATAAGCGACAGAGAACAAACAGCCGTAGGATTCATAGACACGGCACTAATGATTCTACCATCCTTAGTTACGTTTACAGCAGGAATGAAGACAAGGTCGTATAAGCTGATAGCAGCCTCAGGAATTTTATTTATTCTCACCTATGGGATTTTTCCCAACTATCGAGTCGCACTCTTATGTGGAATAGCCTTGGGACTGACGACATTGTATCTGTTCATATCTGACGGGTTAAAAGTGAGTTATCAGAAAGCTTCAAGCAAATTACTCAGCATATCTTTCAAAATTGATTTGATTCCCAGCTACCTTAAGCGTTTGCTTGCATTTGTTGCATCTTGGCTGTTGTCTTCTTTATGGATAATATCTATGCTAATAACAAACGCCACTTATCTATTTGGAGCATATGAAGAGATGGCAGCCCCCCCATTCGTTCTTTACATTCGGCCATTCGATGTGCCGCGACTGATCGCAAAATGGAGCTTTTACGAGAGCGCACTTGGATACCCATATGTGCCTTACAGAGAGGCTTACATAAGTAACCCTCTAATCGTAATATTGTCTTATGTTCCACCCATAATCGCTTTTGCAAGCTTACTGGCGTTCAGATCACGCAAATTAACACTCTATTTCGGTTTACTCGCTTTAGTTTCTCTGGCTCTAACAAGTGGACTAAATCCGTTTCTCAGTCAACTCTATTTTGCTCTTGCCACGCAGATTCCTCTAATGCTGGCTTTCAGAGAACCAACCAATTGGATTTTCTTCGTAGTTCTCGCTTACAGCGTTTTGATCGGCGTGGGATTGTCAGCCGTATACCATATAGTCAAAAACAAAGCAAGGCAATTTGTTATTCTGGGACTTACTATTGCCTTATTCGTTTATACGACCTATCCCTTAGTGACGGGTGACGTTACGCGAAATTGGCTTAACCCTGACATCAAAGGTTCATATTTCCCACCTTCATATGCCGAGGTGAACAATATACTTGGCAACCAATATTGGGCAATTATTCTTCCGCAGAAGGGAACTTACGTAATTTACAATTTCACTGAAGGACGCCGCCCACTAGGTTGCGGCAATCCTTACCCGCTTATATTCTCAAACCCAGTGATATCTGGCAGTGGAACGGAATATGTTCAGCCTGAAAACCCAGAATTGATAGACAAGCTTTACAAACTCAATTATACACAAGCTGAAGACACGAAGTTCTTGGGCATTTGTGGAATAAAATATCTTATTTGGGAAAAGAATGTTCAATATGGTAACTACACGTTAAATGAACCCAAACTAAATGAAAGTGCCAGCCTCAATTTGGTTAACAAATGGGATGAAATTGAACTGTACAACAACAATTACGCATTACAGAAAATCTATGCGGCTGACAACATCTTAAACTACACGACACTAGATGACATATACAATAACACTGCAGCTTTAGATTGGAACATTCTCCAAAGTTCAGTTTTCATTGACACAGCATCTTCAAACCAAATAATAAACAAGTCACTAGCCACGCCGAAAAGCTTTGTCTGGAGAGAATTCAACCCAACAATATTCGAAGCAAATGTCGAATCAAATGGCCCATTCTTTCTTGTTTTCCTAGAAAGCTATACTGACCATTGGAAGCTAAATGTGAACGGCAATCAAGTTTCAGAAGCAAATCACTTGAAAGCCAATTCCTTCGCTAACTGTTGGCTAATAGAAAACACCGGAAACCTTACCCTATCACTACAATATAACATACAAAGCATTTTCACAGAATCCGTCGCAGCATCGATTATCCTGCCATTAATCCTGCTAGCAGTTTTATCTAGAACAGCCATAAGAACAACGATCTACACGATTTACAATAAACTGAAAAGAAAAATCAGAAATAGTTGATGCCTAATTGGAACAGAAAACTTCAAATTTGAAAAATTCTCTACACATACTCTATAACAAAGGCTCAAAATCAAAGGCACTAAAACTCTGCATAACATTATTTTTTGCTTCTCTAACTAGCTTTTTAGTTGCAAGAGAAATATTCTTTAAAATCCTCGTTTTCGGAGACTCCCCTCTAGTAACAATAAACTCAGGACCAGTGATCGGCGAATACATGCTTAACAACTGGCATCGCGCGTCCTATGGTGAGAACTATCCATCACCTTTTGCTCACTTGTTTCTATATATTTTCAACGAAATGGCCTCGTACATCGGTACAATAGATGTTTTCAGCTTGATGATGAACCTAAGTATTCCTTTAGCCTTTCTTGCATTCTACTCGTTTTCTCGCAAATTCTGCCAAAACATGTGGCTAAGAATCTTTGGGGCGACTGTTTATATAATTAACCCTGTCTCGCTAGCCTTTCATGACTTCGGCATGTGGCCCAACGTGTTTCTGCCGCTCTCTTTGTCGTTTTTCATAGACTTACTTGAGAAACAAACCCTGAAAAACCTTGCAAAAGCAATAGCTTTCACAAACTTAACCGTATGGACATACCCAACCCTTTCGCCTATTCTGTTCTTCACTCTTTTCACCACAGCATTAGGCTATCTTACACTCGCGCCCTCAAAATCAAAGTTTCTAAGAGGTACCTCCGAAAAACTTCTCCTTTTCGCTTTAATCACAATCATTTGCAACGCTTCTTTCATTTTTGCTCAAGGCATTTACTATAGATCTCCATTATACGGTTATGAAGCAGAAAGCATAGTAAAAGATTTTAAGTATACATATCAGCAAGCTACAATCTTTAACCTATTGAGACTTGCTGGCAACATGGGTTCTCCTCAAGCCCTTTTAGGATACAACGATACTCTAAACGTCATAAACGAAATAGGCATTATCATTCCAATTATGGCCTTGGGAAGCGTCTTCTGGGTCAAAAAATCTCCAAAGAAGAATAGACTGGTTGCAATGCTCACGTCAATCGGTTTTATATCAATTCTTGTGCTGCTCTTGAGGAGCCTGATCTACTCTGAACAAAGCGGTATTATCCAGAGCATACCTATATTGTGGACTCTACGCAATCCTTTCAAGCTACAACTTGTCCTTGCCGTCTGTATAATACCTCTCTTTATTTTCACCACTGAGAAAGTCGCCATTGCAAGCATACATTTCCTCCGAAAAAGAAACTTCAAACCTGCCGTGTTAGCTTTCGCCTTAATCGGTTTAAGCATTTCACATATTTATCTGTACAATTCATTCGCATTTAGCGGATACATGGGCCTTGATAAGGTCTACGGTGCTTCGCAAACTTACCTGCCTGACAAGACCTTAGAAAGAATAGTCAACAATTCTATGAATTGGTTTAGTTCAGGAACATATAGAGGGATTGTTTTGCCTTTTGACCACAGAACGGAGCTTCACGTGCAATTCACGAATCCGCTCCTGTATCCAGGAAGACTAGGACTAACATCCACAATCATTGACGGAATATCTGACGCGTTAGATGTGGGTCCTCGCCTCGTGAATCTCTTAAGCTTGCTGAGCACAAAATATGTGTATGTGAACTTTGCGTGGAAAAATACTGATTTCCAAATAATCCAACCTGAAAACATACAAAGATTAGCAGAGAATCTAAGAAATGAAAATCTGACCGAAGAGAACAATGGCGAATATTCAAAATTTGTCATAGAGACTTCGCTTCCACGCGCTTATGTAAGCACTTATCCGGTATTCTACTCGAATATCGAAACAATTGGGCTACTAAACAAGAGCATTTTTGACTATGAACCAGTCTTCCTTGAAATAGAAAATAGCGAACTCAACGCCACATATTCGGTCAACTCAATGATATTCAACTCTTATCTCTGGGAGAACCCGTTCCAAGGCATTTACGACGCCTATTCAGTTGTGTACAGCAACAAACAAGAATTACCTATTTACTATTCTTTAGATCAAGGGGAACTGATCAACACAACCGAGATCGTGGCCGTAAACTCGTTGCGACGGTTTGCCACATTTGAACTGAATGCTGGAAACCATAAACTATCACTAGCTGCAGAAAGAACCCCATTTTCAAATTTGGCCAAAGACTTTGACGGAGAGGGCCAATGGAACATTGAAGAAAACCTGATAAGAATCGAAAACGGAAAGCTTCTGACCTCGCAAATATACGATGCCCTTGATCTTAGCCTCGAATTCAAACCAGTTATGTTTGGCGAGGACAGTTGGAATGGGCCAGTTATTCATCTGAATTACAACGACTCTTCCTATTTGCGCATCATTTTCCACAAGGACGGTCATCTAGAAGTCGCAAAAGCAGTCTCTGGACAGTACTATGGAGGAATAGCTACAAAAGAAACGAATGTGACGATTGATTCTTGGAACAATTTGCGAGTGTTTAAGACTGGCGAAACACTTGAACTTCACTTGAACGGTGAGCCATTGCTAACTTTAACTGATCCGTCCATAAACAACATTGGAAAAATCGGAATAGGCTCAGACGGCAATTCTATAACTTGTTTTAGAGACGTTACAGTAAGTGAGGGAATTCTAGCGGGCATATGGCTATTTCCTGCGGAGCAACCAGAAAAAATCCAAACAACCATTATCGATTCGAATCCTGAAGAATACCGTTTACAATTTAATCAGACACGCAATTCATGGGCTACCGTTTTTTTGGGCGAAAATTACGAGCCAAACTGGGAAGCGACGATGGATGGAGTAGCTCTAACTGAGCACTCAATAGCAAACACCTACGCAAATTGCTGGTTTATAAACGCAACTGAGGGAATCCATGAAATAACAATCAATTACGTTCCCAACACAATGTACCAGTACCTTCTTTACCTGAGCATTACTTCCTTAGGGTTCCTATTGGTCGTGCCTTATCTTCCGACCTCGCTTTTAGTTGAATTTCGTTCTTTGCTTCGCAGAGTCTTGTATCGAAAGAAAACTGAAACTGTGTGAAAAACACATATTCAATGCCTAATGCCACGTTTTCTCAAGCCGCGTAACAACTAATCCAGTAACAGCGGCGGCATACCGTACAACCTGATAAATTGCAAACCCGACTATCAATAGAGGATCACTGAAAAAACCAGAAATATTCTTAAAATAACTCGCCCTAAAAGGACCTAACTGTAACAATGCTTTATCAGGATTTTTCTGGATAAACTTTGTTATGTTTTTGCCGTAGTAGTAATGTTTTCTAAAAACTTCCGCCAAAGTCTGGGGTTCTCCAATATGGACTTCTTCGGACTTTATTCGCCCAATCCTGAAACCAGCTCTCAAGATTCTATTATGAATGTCATAATCATCTGCAGCTATAATTGCTTCATCAAATCCTTTTACAACCTTCAGCACATCTTCTCTCCAAAAACGCGCCGCGACATTCAGCTCATCGTTCCTATAACAGTCTCTCTCTGCCTTTCTAACCCTAGCCCAAAAGCTAACAGTCGGATCAGAAGTATTATGAATAGCAATCGCGTCGTAGCCGTGCTTTTCGCAAGCCTCAACCGCTTCTCTAATAACATCCGGTTGAAGCACAAAATCCGAATCCACCCGATAAACGTATTTCCCAACAGCCTTTCCAACTCCAAAATTGACCTGCGCACTTCTTTCCGTACCTTTCAGAAAGACTTTGGCACCATACCTCTCGGCAACAGCTCTAGTTTCATCAGTTGAATAGTTGTCAACAACGATTATTTCGATGTTCTCGTAGGTCTGTACGATTAGCGACTGCAGACATCTTTGGATGGTGGCCGCTGAATTTTTTGTTGGAACAATCACCGAAACTAACGGTTGCCCGATCTTTCCCACATAAATCACTCTACGCGGACATGATCTTCATGAACTCAGTAGTCACACTATCCCAACTGAAACCTCTCGAATAGGCTAAAGCGTTTTCTGACAGTTTATTTCGAAAATCGTCATTCGTCAGAACATTAATAATCGCTTCTGCCAAAGCTTCAACTCTGCCCGAGCTAACAAGAATTCCGGTTTCGCCATTGCGAATAGAATCTCTTAAACCAGGAACATCATAGGCAACGCATGGCACGCCTAAAGCGTTTGCCTCAATCACGTTCAAACCAAAACCTTCTCTGACGCTTGGATTAACTAGAACCCACGCTTTACTGAGGAGCCCTCTTCTTTCCTCGTTTGACATCGCCTCAAAAAACTTTGTTCCTTCAGAAGCATCATGAACCAGCTTGTTCTTCAAGTAGCCATCACCAAAAACCCAAAATTCAGCATCAGGAATCTTCTCCTTCACAATTCTGAAGGCTTCAGCCGCATGATCGGGTCGCTTCGCCTTCTTCAATCTACCTGCAAAAACCATCACTGGACGCTTTTCTTTCTCACCAACCTCTTTTAAAGGCTCAAAATTCAAACCTTCACCAACAACAAAAACCCTCTCAAAACCCAAATCAATAAGATCCTTTCTACTGCTTTCCGAAACGGTTACGGTCGGAACTTTCTTGTAACTTTTAAGCCAACGCTCCTCAAGAAAATAGCGACCCAGATAGTTTACTGGAAAAGGCGTCTCATAAAACCAGAATTCTCTGGCAAGCTGATGTATTAACGCGACAATTTTTTCGCCGTGCTTCACAAACTTCGGCGCCATGAAGGGCCTAGTGTTGATTTCATCAATAACAACATTGTAATGTTCCTCTGCAAATTCCCTGACATAGAATTTTTTGGCATTTCCGTAGACCGAAAATCTTCCTCCATGCCTCACAATTCTGATGCCATTCACAAATTCTTCCCGTTTACAGTCTTTGAATTCAGAAGTGAACAAAGTAACCGCGTGTCCTTCCTCTGCCCATCTTTTCAAAACTTCACGAGTGAAAACTTCAGCACCACCCATATCGGGATTTAGCCAGCACCGCCAATTGAAAACCAGAATATTTAGTTTTTCCATCACGTTGCCCATCTAATCTAGTGCGACAGAGACTTAATTTTTTCGGGATTATAACACTAATGCTAATCGCGTTGATAATACTTCAAAACTCTCAACCGATAAGCGACGCCAAACATGTCCAACGCCATTCTCAAAATATCCTTGAAGCCAACCATGCTCTCGATGTGAACGTCAACAGGCAAATCGATAATCCTGTATCCAGCATGGTTACATGCACCTATTAATTCCAAATCGAAAGCGTACCGTTTCACGACAAGTTTAGGAGACATTCTTTCCAAAACAGGTCTTCTAAAAGCTTTCAAACCAGTTTGAGTGTCCACTAACTTTATTCCAGTAAACAATCTGGACAAGGCATTGAAACCGAAACTCAAAACTCTCCGTTTCAAAGTGACAACAGTTCGCGATTTCGGATGCCATTTCGAGGCTACTGCAATGTCGTTGTTTTTCAAAGCCTCAACATAGTGGGGGATAAGGCACGGATCAACATCCAAGTCGCTGTCTATGACAACAACAAAATTGCCTTTTGAATTGGCAAAACCCATCCTTACCGCGTTTCCCTTACCCATGTTTTTCCCGAAACCAACAACCTTAACGTGGCCGTTGCCTTTCTCGCCTATCCATTTGACGGCTTTCCGTCTCGTATCGTCTAAACTGCCATCATCAACAACAACAATCTCGTAACTCCAGCCAGTATCCATCATGACGCGGTCAACAAGGTTGATGGAATCATCAATAATGTCTCCCTCGTTGTATGCACAGAGAATGACTGATACGTCAATTTCATTTTTCAAAGAAGGATTACTATCTAAATCGCCCTTTCCAACGCTGGCATATGCAGCCTCAGAGGGCTGAATAAGAAAACCTTCAGTCCCCAAAAAGAGCTTTTTAGACTGATTCGCTTCAACATGTTTTTCTTCTTTCGTAAACGTTTATATCACTCTCATTAATCGCCATGAAACCAAAGGGATAGAGACACAATTTGATGGGTAGGCAATATAAGATTTATCATCTTCTGATTCAGAAAAAAAGAACGCTGCTGTAGTGTGGATTAGGCGTGCTGTAATTGGTTATTGGCGTCGTAGGGCTGGCATTTTAACTCATCTCTCTCTCCAGAGTGCTGAAATGTCGGTCAATAGCAGTGTTAAAAAGCTGGAGCATGCAGAGTGCAAGTTTTACCGGTGTGACGGTGCTAGTGGTGCAATGTTTCTGTCTGGCGCTGAAACTATCTTGCTTCGCAGGTCTGACCTTCTTAGGCTTCACGATTACACTTTGAATCATGCGTCGCTTCGGGATTTCTGCCTTATGCGCGTGCCCATGAAGGCTGGTCTTAGGCCTGGCGAGATCCGTTGCCTGCGGTGGGAGCAAGTGGATTTTGAAACTCTAACGCTTTTCATTGTTGACAGTAAGAAGCATAGGGCTTTTCCGGTTCCGATGGATTTGGCGACTGCGGATTATCTAAAACGCCTTAAAGAATCTGTGCCTAGCAGGTTTGGGTGGGTGATTGAGCGGGATCCTCAGGGCATGTATTGGCAGGACTTGGAAAAGCCGTTGGGCTACGATGCGTTGGACAAGATTGTTAAGAAGTGGGCTAAGGCTGCGGGTTGCGAGA
>DATBWI010000022.1:0-14617 GCA_036514855.1 Bathyarchaeia archaeon
ACATTCAGGCTTTACGCCCTCTTTTCCTTCCTTAAGACCGGGGATTTCTCTGAACTGCCTCTTTATTTCCGCAATCATTCTTTCAGCGTTTCTGCCAACGCCAAGCATAAGCATTGCCGAGAAAACCGCTGGAATAGCCACGCCTATAAGCGCTCCAAGCAGCACTATTGGGTGCATAATGTCAAAAGTGACAAAGTAGCCAGCGCGCGCTGCAATTTCTCTAAACGTAGCCAGCAAAGCAATAACGGTTAACCCTGCAGCGCCTATTGCAAAACCTTTTGTTATGGCTTTCGCCGTGTTTCCTGCCGCATCAAGCTCATCTGTTATCGCGACCACTTTCTCGCCCAAACCCGCTTGCTCAGCAATCCCCCTAGAATTGTCAACAATAGGACCATACGCGTCATTTGAAACTGTCAATCCAACAATTGAAAGCATACCTAGAGCTGCAAGCGCTATACCATAAACCGCATATCCTGAACCTCCAAGAGGCTCACATAATTTATATGCAACCGCTGCGGCGACGGCTATTCCAATTAACGGAAAAATGATGCTGCGCAGGCCGTATGAGAATCCTGTTATAATGTTAAGTGCAGCACCAGTTTCGGATGCTTTTGCCGTCTTCATAACTGGTGCTTTGTCTTCTGAAGTGAAATAGTCGCTCGTTACTCCGATTATTATCCCAGCTGAAAGCCCGACAACTGTGGCGCCCCACAATTCCCATCTATACCCCAAATACCATGTTGCTACGGCTGTAAGAACCGCGAAGATCATGCAAGTCACGTATGTGCCGCTGTTTAACGCCGCGCCGGGATCACCATTACGCCCGACCCTAACTGTCAAAGACCCTAGAACAGCCGCTAAAATGCCTATTCCAGCGAACACTAAGGGTATTTGCACGTATAGAGCAGCGACGCCGAGACCTGTTCCGAGAATCATCGCAGCAACTATGCTTGCCACGTAAGAATCGAACAGGTCAGCTCCCATGCCTGCAACGTCCCCCACATTATCTCCGACGTTATCAGCTATTACTGCTGGATTTCTTGGGTCATCTTCAGGAATTCCCAACTCTACTTTGCCTACCAGGTCTGCACTGATGTCCGCAGTTTTTGTGAAGATGCCCCCGCCCGCCTTTGCGAAAAGCGACAGCGAACTTGCTCCAAAACTGTACGCTAAAACTGCTGGAAGAGTCTCTTCTACGCCTGTTATAGCGTAAACCGCACTGATTCCGAGCAGCCCGATGCCGACCACAGACAATCCCATGACTGCTCCACCTCGGAAACCTATTGGAAAAGCCTTGCTGAGCCCGCTTTTCGCAGCGTTAGCCACTTTGGCATTTGCTTTTGTTGCAATGTTTAAGCCTAGGTAGCCAGCCAACGCTGAACATGATGCACCAAAAATGTAAGCTAACGGCAATTCAAAATTGCGCAGAAAGTTTTGTGACTCCCATATGGGCTGAGGCAGAAATAAGCCAATCATTAACGCTACGACGCCTACGAATATTGCCAGTGTCGTGTATTCTCTTTTTAGAAACGCGGCTGATCCTTCCTTGATCAAGCCGGAAATCTCTTTCATTTTTTCAGTTCCACTGTCCTGCTTGTTAACGTAAGTGTAAAAGTAAACTCCAACTAGGATGGAGATTAAAGCAGAAATGGGTGCGATAAGCCATGTTTCAAGCATTTTCGGGTTCTCCTTCTCCTTTGCGCTTCCCTGAATTCGGTTTTGTTATCTGAAATGATTTGCTAAATAATATAAACCTATTTGCCTGCAATCATACTTCTTCTCAAAAAAGATTATTACTTGCCTTGTTCACAAAGAAACAGTTTAAAATATCTAATGTGAGGCTCTGAACACGTCGAAACCTTGGCACTCAATGGAAATTGAAGAAGCTTTCAAGACTTTGAACGCAAAAGTAACTGGTCTAACCCAAGAAGAAGTGCAGACTCGTCTAAGCCAATATGGAACTAATGAACTGAGAAAGGAGAAACGAGCGTCTCCGCTAAGACTTTTTGTTGAACAGTTTAAAGATATCCTTATCATAATACTGCTCGTTGCCACAGGGCTTTCGTTGTATTTAGGCGAGATTATCGATGCAGTTGTCATCATAGCCATAGTTTTTGCTTGCGCAATTCTAGGTTTTGTAGAAGAATACCGATCTGAGAAGGCGTTAGAGGCATTGAAAAAGATGACTGCGCCAGTGGGCACAGTTTTGCGAGATGGAAGGGAAATCAAAGTTCCAACAAGCGAGATAGTCCCTGGCGACATTATTTTGCTGTATACAGGCGATAAAGTCCCAGCGGATTCTCGACTTATTGAGGCTTTTAACCTTAAAACTGATGAAGCACCTTTGACGGGCGAGTCAACCCCAGTGAACAAGGATGTTAATCCTTTACCTCAAGATGCACCCCTCAATGATAGACGAAACACCGTTTTTACCGGAACAATTGTTGTTTATGGACGCGGAAAAGCTCTTGTTACGTCAACGGGAATGAATACTGAATTCGGAAAAATAGCTAAAATGGTTCAAATGACTGGGGAGGAGCAGACTCCTCTTGAAAAAAGAATGGGTTCTGTTGGTAAATGGATAGGAATGCTTTCCATAACAGTTTGCTTGATTGTTGCAACAATCGGCGTGATTGAAGGTCGCAATCTTTTAGACATGATCCTGTGGGGTGTAAGCCTAGCCGTGGCAGCAGTTCCAGAAGCTTTGCCTGCAATTGTAACTGGAGCACTCGCAGTTGGCATGTATAGAATGGCTAAAGTCAACACCATAGTCAGACGACTGCCAGCTGTCGAAACTTTAGGAAGCACCAGCGTCATATGCTCCGACAAAACTGGAACAATGACAAAAGGCGAGATGACAGTTCAAAGAATCTACGTAGATAGGAAGCATATCAAAGTCTCCGGAATCGGCTACGAACCAGAAGGCGACTTCATACACGAAAATAAGAAGATTGACCCGACTCAGGAGGAACTTGTTATGCTTCTGAAAGCGGCAGCACTGTGCAATGATGCCAAAGTGGAGAAAGAGGGCGAAAAATGGATCGTTAAAGGTGACCCAACAGAGGGCGCATTAATCGTAACATCCGCTAAGGCTGGATTATTGAAAGAAGAGCTGGAAAAAGAAACCCCACGAATAGGAGAGATTCCATTTTCTTCAGAAAGAAAACGTATGACCACAATCCATCCTGCTTCTGGAAAAAAGATAGCTTACGTTAAAGGTGCACCCGAATTAATCTTGGAGAGATGCAAGAAAATTTATGCTGACGGGAAAATACGGATAATAACAGCAGAAGAGCGGACTGAAATTCTAAAAGTCCAAGAAGCAATGGCAATACAGGCGTTGAGAAACCTTGGTTTTGCCTTTAAAGAACTGCCAGAATCCACTAAAGAATTCGACGAAGAAATAGAAGATGACTTGACTTTTCTAGGGATTGTGGGAATGATTGATCCTCCACGAGACGAAGTCAAAGATGCAATTCATCTTTGCAAGAGGGCAGGAATCGACGTTGTGATGGTGACAGGCGACCATAGACTAACGGCTGTAGCTGTCGCCAAAGAACTTAACCTTATGGGCGAAAACGAGAGGCAAGGAGAAGTTCTTACAGGTGTGGAGCTGGACAAAATAGATGACGCACAGCTCAATCAAAGGGTTGAAAATGTCGCTATATACGCCAGAGTTTCTCCTGAACATAAGATAAGAATTGTCAAAGCGTGGAAGGCAAAAGGACGAGTTGTTGCCATGACTGGAGACGGAGTGAATGATGCACCAGCGTTAAAAATGGCGGACATAGGAGTCTCCATGGGCATAACAGGCACAGAAGTTACAAAGGAAGCCTCCGACATGGTTTTGGCTGATGACAACTTCGCATCAATCGTCAAAGCCGTAAAAGAAGGACGCGAAATATACGGCAACATCAAAAAATATTTGACCTATCTGCTACGTTGTAATGTAATGGAAATACTCGTAATGTTCACAGTCATGGTAAGCTTGCCCTACATAGCTGGAGCAGCTTATCAGCCTGATCTTAGCCAAGACCCGAAAGCATCAGCGCTAGTTGCATTGACCGCAATACAGCTTTTGTGGGTTAACCTGACAACAGACGGTCTGCCGGCGTTGGCTTTAGGAGTTGACCCTGGCGATCCAGATTTGATGGATAGAAAACCGCGAGATCCGAAAGAAAGCATATTCACGCGCGATGTCAAAATATATCTAACTGCAGTGCCAGTCCTGATGACTGCTCTGCTTTTGATTGGATATTTTATGCATCAACCATGGTTGAGCGAGCATAATCTTTTTGAAGCGCGAACGCAGTTGCTCACGGCTATGATTTTAATGGAGTTGGTGAACGCTATTTCCGCTCGTTCATTGACTTACCCGGTTTTCAAAGTGGGCATTTTCAAGAACAAGTTTCTATGGTTTGCTGTAATTGCGTCTCTTGGGCTTCAACTATTGATACTTTACACGCCCCTCCAAGATGTGTTTTACGTGAATGCGCCGGAGCTTGTTGATTGGGCAGTAGCGATAGTGTTCACAAGTATAGTCTTCGGGACGCTAGAAATTGGCAAGTACATATCCAGCAGAAAACGAAAAAGCCTAGTAGACAGCCAGAAAACCTTATATCCAAAACCCAACGTAGAGAGCCTTTTCCAAAAGCAAGTAGGGACTGAGAAGAAATGAGTACAAAATCTGCAAATCCAGCACCGCTCGGACTCTTAGGGTTCGGAATGACAACTGTTCTTCTAAACTTTATTCACAACGCTAGGCTATTGCCCATTGACGGCATGATCATTGGGATGGGCATCTTCTACGGTGGACTTGCACAAATCATAGCCGGATTAATGGAGTATAAAAAAGGCAACACGTTCGGCACAGTAGCATTCACGTCATATGGGCTATTCTGGTGGTCTTTCGTGGCGCTAAACTGGATTGGAAACCCGAATGTCGCAGCAAGTGGAGTGTGGCCTTTCATGGGTGGTCCTTACTACGGTACACCATGGCGTGTAAGTCAAGAAGCGCTTGCAGCCTACTTCTTCATGTGGGGACTCTTCACTTTTGTAATGTTCTTTGGTACTCTGAAGGCTAATCGCACACTCCAATTTGTATTCATGAGTTTGGCTGTCCTCTTCTTTCTACTTACAGCAACAGATCTAACTGGGAATGCTTTCTTAGGCGCAGTCACGGGCTACGAAGGAATCATCTGTGGGTCAAGCGCAGTATACCTTGCTCTCGCACAAGTGCTTAACGAAACATATGGAAAAAACGTCCTGCCTGTCTGATTGTTGGATGAAAACCCAACGATCGCCACAGTACTTCCAAACATACAGACGGCAAGAATCTTCTGTCGACTTTCATCAAGCCGAAACCGCCGATAAAAAGGCTATCACGGAATACGCTTCACAAGCAAAGCTTGAGAAAAGGGTTTCCTCTTCAACCAGATCTAGAACATTATAACTTCAAGCTTAAATAGCCATGTTCTCGTAAATTGCTTCTCACACCAGAGGAAGAGAAAAAGTGAAATTTCATAAAATAGATTCAAACCATGGTTCATTTCGTTGGGTTGTGTTGATTGCAGGCTTTGCTGTGACCCTATGTTTGGGAACTCTTTATGCTTGGAGCGTGCTGGTTCAACCGTTGGAAAAAGAGTTCGGCTGGACTAGAGCAGAAGTAACCTTGCCATTTGTGGTGGCAACGCTCTCATTTTCATTCGGCATGATTTTTACAGGTATGTGGCAAGACAAGGCAGGTCCAAGAGTTGTCGCCTTGGCCAGCGCCCTTCTTGCAGGTGGTGGTTTCCTACTTTCCTCTCTCGCAGGCTCTTTACCGCATCTTATCATAAGTTATGGTCTAATCTTTGGATTAGGTAATTCCGCTGGATATATTGTTGCGGTATCAGCTGGACTTAAGTGGTTCCCCCAGAGGAGAGGCCTCGCATCAGGCATAGTTGTAGGTGGGTACGGTCTTGGAGCCTTTGTCTTCGCCCCAATAATGTCGTACATGACTGACATTACAGGATGGCGGTCAATGTTCGTGATTTTAGGTGTAGTTTTTCTTGCTGTGATTAGCATCTCGTCGTTTGTTTTGAGAAACCCCTCGGAACCTACAACTTCAGGATCACCATATGCGAGAGGCGCATCGAATCTAAATCCCACGATCAATCATAGTCCACGTGAGCTGTTGAAAAAACCATTGTTCTATCTATTGTGGACTATTTTCTTTCTCTCCTGCACTGCTGGACTTATGGTAGTGGCTCACTTGAAACCTTTTGCCATGGCTACGGCAGTCATTAGTCCCATAGAAGCATCTGTTGCGGTAAGTATACTATCCATATTCAATTTTTCAAGCAGAATTGGAATGGGTTGGCTTTCAGATGTGACCGGAAGAATGATGATGCTGGCAATCATAGTTGTCCTAACAGCTTTTAACATGTTTCTCTTTCCAATGTACAATACACTAATCATAATCTATTTAGGCGCAGCAATAACAGGCATATGTTTTGGAACTAACCTCGGGCTTTTTCCAGCAATAACTGCGGATAATTGGGGCATAAAATACTTGGGCGTGAACTATGGAATGATGCTGACGGCTTGGGGAATAGGAGGTCTTGTGGGTCCAATGATCGGCGGATACGTATACGATATGACGGGGAGCTATGACGGTGCTTTTCGGATCGGATCACTGCTTGCAATCTCAACGTTAATGTTTATTTATGTTACGACGCGCAGACGATTTGGATATCGCAAATCGTAAAAATTGAAGCAGAGTCCATTTACTTTCACAATCTATAGCATATTTTGCTGCCGATAAGAGTTATATGTTGGAAATCTGCACTTTTTACATTTCTAACTGAAAAAGTTTATATCTTCAAAAAAGGGTTCTTGCACCACATTCACAGAAGGGTGAAAAATGTCAGAGGCAAGCTTACCGTTTAACGAAAAATTTCTTCCCGTAAGAATCTTGAAAGATGAATGGAATAAATCAATAGAAAATCCAGAAGAGTTTTGGGCTGAAAAAGCAAAAGCTATCGACTGGTTCAAAACATGGGACAAAGTGCTGGACGATTCAAACCCTCCATTTTACAAGTGGTTCGTAGGCGGCATCACAAACGTATGCTACAACGCGTTAGACAGACATTTAAAAACTTCAAGAAAGAATATGACCGCGTATATTTGGGAAGGCGAACTGGGAGAAGTTAGAACCTACACGTATTATCAGCTTTACAGAGAAGTTAACAAGCTCGCCAAGATTTTCAAAGACTTTGGACTTAAGAAAGGCGACAGAGTCGCTGTGTATTTGCCTATGATTCTGGAACTTCCAATGACGCTGCTTGCAATTGCACGGATCGGCGGAATACACACTGTAGTGTTTTCAGGATTCAGCGCAGAAGCGCTTGCAGATAGAATAAATGATTGCGATGCAAAAATTCTTGTAACCGCGGACGGCGCCTACAGACGCGGCAAAACTGTCCCGTTGAAGGAGACAGCAGATCGTGCACTAAAGAACACGCCAGGCATCCAGAAAGTAGTTGTTGTGAGAAGAACTGGACAAGATGTTCCAATGAAGGATGGGCGAGACTACTGGTATCATGAGTTGATGGAGAAAGTTGAGCCGAACGCTTACGTTCCACCTGAACCGATGGAGGCAACAGACCCGCTTTTCATTCTTTACACTTCTGGAACAACAGGCAAGCCTAAAGGAGTTCAACATGGCACGGGAGGCTATCTTGTATGGGCATACTGGACGCTCAAATGGGCTTTTGACCCTAACGAACAGGACATATGGTGGTGCACTGCGGACATAGGCTGGATCACTGGGCACACGTACAACGTTTACTCTCCATTATCGTTAGGTGTAACGTCCTTCATTTTTGAAGGAACACCGGATTACCCAGCGCAGGACAGATGGTGGGGCATCATTGAAAAGCATGGCGTAACGATACTTTACACTACGCCTACAGCTGTCAGAATGTTCATGAAGTTCGGAGAAGAATGGATAAACAAACACGACTTGAGCACTCTTAGATTGTTAGGGTCAGTAGGCGAAGCAATAAACCCAGAAGCATGGAGATGGTACTACAGGGTCATAGGGAAAGAAAAGCTGGCTATAATAGATACGTGGTGGCAAACAGAAACAGGCGGATTCATGATATCCCCGCTGGCAGGACTAGAGCTAGTACAGTTAAAACCTGGATCAGCAACATACCCATTGCCCAGCGTGGTTGCAGAAGTTTATGATGAAAAAGGAAAGCAAGCACCGGTAGGCAAGAGAGGCTTTCTCGTGATCAAAAAGCCGTGGCCTGGCATGCTTGAAACTTTGTGGAAAGACCCAGAAAGGTATAAGCAGGCATATTTTGGAAGATGGGCAAACGTCTACTATACTGGCGACTATGCGGTAGAGGATCCTGACGGCTACTTGTGGCTTCTCGGAAGAGCAGATGAAGTTTTGAAAGTGGCTGGACATAGGATAGGTACGGTGGAGCTTGAAAGCGAGTTAGTTGCACACCCGGCAATCTCAGAAGCGGCAGTAATGGGTAAAGAGGACCCAATTAAAGGCGAGGTTCCAGTGGCTTTTGTAGTGCTTAGAGGAGGCTTTTCACCATCTGACGAGTTGCGCGCAGACATCATAAAACACATAAGAAACACTATAGGTCCCATAGCCACACCAGAAGCAATAGTGATAGTGAACAAACTGCCGAAGACGCGCAGTGGAAAAATAATGCGAAGACTGTTGAAGGCGGTGCTGGCTGGTGCTGCTCTTGGAGATGTGTCAACATTAGAGGATGAAGCCTCAATCGACGAGATAAAAAACACTTACGACGAGTTAAGGAAACAGCTGGATAAAAAATAGCAGATTCATGGGTAAACCCGATTTATTGTTCTAGGGAACGGAATCGTCTCGCGTATGTGCTTCAATTTGCAGATCCACAAGGTTACTCTTTCTATGCCTAATCCAAATCCTGAGTGCGGCACAGACCCGTACCTTCTCAAATCCAAGTACCACTCATAAGCCTTCTTTGGAAGACCAAACTCCTCTAACCTTTGCTCAAGCAACTTTAGATCATGGATTCTTTCGCTTCCGCCTATTATTTCGCCATATCCTTCCGAAGCCATAAGATCAGCACAAAGTGCAACCTCGGGATTCTGTGGGTCTGGTTGCATGTAAAACGCTTTGACTTTTGTGGGATACCTGTGGACAAAGACGGGCTTCTCGAATTTTTGGGAGATGAATTTCTCGTGCGGTGCTCCTAAATCTTCACCCCATTGTATTGGGCATTTGGCTTTCTGCAGCATGTTTACGGCTTCAGTGTAGCTTATTCTATCGAATGGCGGCTCAACTTTTTTCAGGGGTTTTACGTTTCTTTTTAGAACTTCCAGTTCTTTGCTTCTGTTTTCTAACACTTTCTTGACAATGTAAGTTATCATCTCTTCTTGGAGTTTCAAGTTGTCCTCAAAAGTGTAGAAGGCAGCTTCCGGCTCAACCATCCAAAACTCGGTCAAGTGGCGCGGCGTCTTCGACTTCTCAGCTCGGAAAGTTGGTCCGAAACAGTAGACTTTGCCAAAAGCAGCGATTGTAGCTTCGACGTAAAGCTGACCGGTCTGGGCTAGGAAAGCCTTCTCGCCGAAATACGGCGTCTCAAATAGGGTTGCTACTCCCTCAGCGACTGCCGGAGTGAAAATTGGGGAATCTGTCAGCGTGAAGCCGCTTTCTTCGAGGAAGTCTCTGCATGCTTTTATGACTTCAGCTCGAATTTTGAGTATCGCAATTTGCCTGGGGCTTCTCACCCATAAGTGCCTATAACCTAAAAGAAAATCTATGCCGTGATCTTTCTTGCCTATTGGATAATCTTGTGCCGCTATCTGAATGATGTGCAAATCGTTAATCCTTACTTCGTAACCGCCTGGAGCCCTCTTGTCTTCTTTGACTGTGCCTTTGATCACAAGTGAGGATTCCTGTGTAAGCTTGTCTGCATCTTCAAAGGCTTTTTTTGCGACTTCATTTTTGTGGATTGTAGCTTGCACTGTTCCGGTCCCGTCTCTTATGGACAGGAACTGGACTCCGCCGCTTGAGCGTTTCGTCACAAGCCAACCTTTTATTTCAACTTCTTTTTCGGTCAGTTTTCCATCCAGAATATCGCTGACGCTCATCATCAAACCCCTTTTCCAAAACTTCTATGAGATAGTGACTTATAAATCCAAGAGCGATCAGAAATCGCAGTCGAAATTAAAGCGTTCACCTAGCATTCTTGGCACCTGAATAGCCTGTACTGTCTTCTTTTTTTTTAAATGTTTTTGTTTCCCACAGGTTCACAGTGTAAATCATGCTTTTCTGCTGACAAGCGCAGTTTCTAGTAGCATCGCCTTGATTTGATAAAGCATATAAGTCGCCCATACGAGAAGTTCTGTCAACAAGAAACACAAGGAAGTGCACGGTCTTTGGCGTGGTCTTTGTTTTATCTTTTTTTGCTATTTGCTATGGTTAGCCAATCTGGGATAGGCGCAACAATGACAATTTCCGGAAAATATGACAGGATCGGGACTACTGCAACTGTAGGCACCTATTGTGTACAGAACAACGTCTGGAACGCGGGCACACCGCAGACTCTCGAGGTGAATTACAGGACTGGCGCATTCACTGTAGAAGTAGCAGGGCACGACATGCCTACCAACGGATCACCAGCTTCCTTCGCCTCCATTTTTAGAGGCAATCATTGGGGCGCTACTACGAGCGCTAGCGGCATGCCGAAACAGGTAAGCAACATCACGAGAATTTCCACCAGTTGGATCTTCAGGACAGTCACTTCTGGAGCTTGGAACTGCGTCTATGATATTTGGTTCCACAAAACAAGCGATTACAAAACTGGTCCGTATAACGGCGCTGAGTTGATGATTTGGCTCAACTATAAGGGTACAATCCAGCCTGCAGGTTCGAAGGTTGCCACTGTGTGCCTCGCTGGTGCTACTTGGGAGGTTTGGTATGCGGACTGGGCAAGTTTTGATTACATCGCTTACCGTAGAACCAGCACCACGACATGGGCATGCTTCGACATGAACACGTTCTTCAAAGATTCCTTATCCCGTGGCTATATCGATGGCTCTTGGTATCTTATTGCTGTGGAAGCAGGTTTCGAACTTTGGCAGAATGGCGCGGGACTGGCGTCTCGCTCGTTTTCAGTCACAGTATGCTGACCACATCAAATCGGATACTGCTCCAACGCAAAATGGAAAAGAACAGACAATTATCCTTTTTCTTGTTTTCATAACAAGATTTCCGCGTGGACAGGGAAGGCAGCACGTAATTCTTAAATCTCTCGTACTCAGCCTTCTATAAGAAGAAATGATGATCAGCGCACTCAACAGTTACAAGCTTAAGACATTGAAGATTTCGGCAATCGCAATAACCAGCGTTGTTTTTGTAGAAGTCATCTTGGGACTTGCAGTCTCCAGCCTAGCGATACTGAGCGATGGTGCACATGCGTTACTTGATGCTGTGACAACGGTTGTGTTGTTGCTAGCGACTAGGGCATCTCTTAAGCCGCCTGATGAAGAACACATGTACGGGCATGAAAAAATCGAACCAGTAGGCGGCCTGATCGGCGGAATAGTGCTCATAGGCTTAGCAATATTAATAATTTTTGAAGCTGTACAAAGAATTGTAGCAAACATATCCTACATCAACCGTAACCTAGAGTTTGCAGGTTTCATTTCAATAGGCTACACATTCTTCATTGACTTCTTAAGAGTGGGAGTATTCAGAAAGGCAACCAAAAGCGAAAGTTCCACAATCAAGGCAGGATTTTACCACGCGATAGCAGATTTAGCATCAACAGTCTTGGCGCTGGTTGGATTTGGATTGGCTACTGTTGGCTTTTATAGCGGAGATTCTTTCGCTTCGATTATCCTCGGCGTCGTATTGACATTCTTAAGCGTCAGACTGATCTGGAGCAGCGGCATGGAACTAAGCGATGCAATATCAAAAGATGTTGTGAGGACAGTTAGAAGGGAGATATCGAGGTCAAAAGGCACTTGCGAATACGAAAAATTGAAAGTCAGAAAGTCCGGCGAAAAATATTTCGTAGAAGCAACTCTGAAAGTTCCCGACTACATAGGTCTAGAAGAAGCCCACGAAACAACGGCGAAAATAGAGGAGAAAATTAAAGGCAAACTTGGAAATGTTGAAACCACGTTCCATATAGAACCGGTTGGAACACAAGAGACGCCAACGAAGAAGCTTATCGAAAAACTTGCCACTGAAGTCAGCGGCGTCAAAGAAGCACATGAAATAGACACGGCATACACTAAAGGCAGGCTTTACATCACATTACATGCACGAGTAGATCCTAAACTATCTGTTCAAGAAGCGCATGAAATAGCGGAAAAAATTGAAAACAGCATAAAAACCAGAATAGGTGATGTGGAGAACGTTACAGTTCACATAGAACCTTTTGATGCCAAAGTAAAGAGGGGTTCAGCTATGAGTGAGAGCCAAATAAGAGAAATAGTCAGCAAAATTGCAGAAAGCTACCATGATTTCCGAATAAAAAGAACTGTAACGTACTTGGCGGATGGAAAACGCTACATAAATATCGAGTGCTACTTCTCTAAAAGAATCTCAATAGAAGAAGCGCATAAGATAGCTTCAGAAATTGAAGACCGTATAAGGGTGCAAATTGCAGAAACAATAGTGACTGTCCACATTGAATCAGAAAAAAGTTAAAAACATAAAAAAGGCGGAATTTAGGAAAGCAAGACTTCATCGATGAAAGCCAAGTCTTCCAGACTGTTCATTTTCACCTTTATGTCGGAAACCGTGTATAGGACGTTTTCAATGTAAAACGCTCTGTTTACCCAATAGTAACCATCTGAGGTATCTGCATGTTTAACGATGCCCCTTAACACAAGCCCGTCTGTCAAAGTTATGTTAAGGACGTAGACTCCCTGCCATGATTGGTATGCATCATATACATATACTGACACTGGAAACGCAAGCAAATCATTTGCCTTGCTGAAGAGGAAAGCCTTGTGATCTGTCAAAACTGGCGTGTCAGTCCAGTCTCCACTTACCTCGTATTTGTCTATCTCTATTGGGCTGCTAACGTTGCTTACGTCGAAGAGCGACACTTTCACAGCGCTTCCATCTTTCCCCACGCCAATAATGTGATCTTCATCGTACGGATGCAGATATCTTGTAAACCCTGGAATCTTTAGGTATCCCAGAATTTCTGGTGCGCTTGGATTTTCAACGTCAATTACGAAGAACGGATCCCGCTGCACGACAGATGTTGCAAAGTAACAGCGATTTCCAATGAATCTAACTGAATCTATGGCTTCCCCGGGAGCAACGTTTTCGAGACTTCCAACGAGGCTTAAGTTCATGTCTAACACGTATAGGTTGTTTTGAGATGTTCCATTCAGCCGTGTAGTTGTTGCTATTCTGAAAGTGTCATTGTATTCGTCCATTGAAAACTGGTTAACTGCGCTTCCCGGCACGTTGCCTTGAGCTTCACCGCTCAATGTGCTATTTTCTATACGTATTCGATAGAGGGAGGTTTGCCCTTCTGGTTCAGGAAATGTTATGTAAATGTTGTTCAATGACACGTACATGTTGCTTGTACCGCCGAGCATAATCGTCATGTTAGTCGGAGTTTCCTCAGCGTTTTGCATGTTTAAAGCAAGGACTGTTGTGAACATGTAATACGTGTCGGAAAAGTTGTAGTAGTAAATCTGGTATGGCTGTATTTCCTCAATTCCTCCTTTAGAGTAGACTTTTGGAAGAATAAGAGTGTCGTAGATCATGTAAACGGGTTGGGTTATGACCGCATAGACGTAGTCGCCTATCATTCTGGAATTGAAGTATCCGCCACTCATCATGAATTGTCTGCTGAGAACAGGATTTGTCTTGTTCGAAATATCATAAACGTTGACAAAAGTTTTTACTTCATCATAGTAATACAAGTATCGAATAGAGGCGCCGTAAACGCTGCCCAAGACAGCTAGCCTGTTGCTATCTTGGCTTATGAAAATCCCAACCGGAACATCGCCTACAGCGAAAGTTATTTTTGAAAGCACTTCAGCTTCTTCAGGCGGATAAGCTTTTATGATGAAGACAGTGTTGTTTGAGACTAGGTACAGGTATGTGCCGTCTGTTTTGACTATGTCGGCTTCATCAACTCCAGCAACCTGAATGTTTGTAGTCGAGTAATCTTTCGAAGAAGATCCATCCAAAAAAACCAATCCCTGTGCTCCTGGAGACAGCGTAATTGGGAAAAATCTGTTACTGTAAAATGGGAAATCATATTGCATTCCTGAGTTTGTTTTGATGAAACTTCTAAGCTCGCTATAGGACGAAAAAGTTTTCAACATCCCAAGTGACTGAGATGGATGAAAGTCTAATGGACCAACGCCAAAGTTGTAGCATA
Organism: Bathyarchaeia archaeon; assembly: GCA_036514855.1. Lineage (GTDB taxonomy): Archaea > Thermoproteota > Bathyarchaeia > Bathyarchaeales > Bathycorpusculaceae > DATBWI01. The sequence goes on from DATBWI010000022.1 coordinate 14,415, forward strand.
CTGTTACAAGCACTATTGCGGAAAGGATTGCTGCAATTCCGTAAAGCTGCGCTCGCTTCTTAATTTCCTTTTGCATCATGATTCACCTTGCTAGAAACAACGCTTTCCATTTATTTTATACTATTCTCTAGTACAACATGTTCAGAAATTAGTACGGTTTCAAAGACCATACACGAATCGCCTCAAACCAAAATATCACCATA
>DATBWI010000023.1:0-10372 GCA_036514855.1 Bathyarchaeia archaeon
ATAGAAGTCTGCGCGCCTATCCCGACAAGAGTGCCTGACCCGCGAGAGGCAGCTTATCAGGTTATCTGCGTCTCATTTTATTGTTCAGATGGGTCTAAGCGAGTTTTGCTTCTGAAACGGGAAGGAACTCGCGAAGGCAACACACATCTGCCCGCTGATGTGGAACTCGAATATTTTGATTCAGAAGAGAAACTCATAAAGGCTGTTTTTGATGTTTTGTGGAGTTACCCTTTCGTCATCACGTTTAATGGCGACGACTTCGACCTGCGCTATCTTGCCCACAGAGCAGAAAACTTGGGCTTCAAAAGAAATGAAATCCCAATAGAAGTTGGCAAACGCGTCTGTTTGCTGGAATATGGCGTGCATATTGATCTGTACAAATTCTTTTTCAACCGTTCAATCCAAATTTACGCCTTCAACAATCGTTACCGAGACGTAACACTTGACGATGTGGGCAAAGCCTTGGTTGGAATGGAAAAAATACGGTTGGAAAAGAACTTTGCGGAATTAACCTACACGGAACTCGCCAAATACTGTTTAAGAGATTCTGAAATCGCTTTCACGCTTACAAACTTTGATAACGAACTAGCCATGAAACTCATTCTAGTATTGGCTAGAATAAGCAGCATGCCGATGGAAGACGTGAGTCGTCAGGGCGTTTCTCGTTGGATAAGGAATTTCATGCATCGCGAACATCGCAGGCTAAACATGCTTATCCCAAACGCTGATGAAATACTTGTAAAAAAAGGCAAAATAGCAACCAAAGCCATCATCAAAGGCAAAAAATACAAGGGCGCAATAGTCGTTGAACCCGTTCCAGGCGTCCACTTCAACGTGGCAGACATGGACTTCCAAAGCCTGTACCCATCAATAATAAAGGTTTGGAACCTCGGCTACCAATCTATTCTATGCGCGCATCCGGAATGCCGCACTAACCTTGTTCCAGATACTCCTAACTGGGTTTGCACCAAAAAACGCGCCTTGGAAAGCCTCTTAATCGGCTCGCTTCGAGACTTACGAGTGAAATGGTATAAGTCAAAAGCAAAAGACACAACCTTACCTGCAGAATTGCGAAGCTGGTACAACATAACCCAAGGAGCATTAAAAGTCATCCTCAACGCAAGCTACGGAGTTTTTGGAGCAGAAAGCTTTGATCTCTACTGCCCACCAGTTGCTGAAGCCACAGCGGCTATTGGAAGACACTCAATCACTCAAATACTCAACAAAGGAAAAGAACTTAACATCCAAGTGCTCTACGGCGACACAGACAGCATCTTCCTCAAAAACCCGTCAAAACAGCAAATCGAAGAACTATCCCACTGGACTGAACATGAGTTGAAAATGAGCTTAGACGTGGACAAAATCTACAGATACGTCGTTTTCAGTTCTCGCAAAAAGAATTATCTAGGAGTTTTGGAAGACGGAACAGTTGACGTGAAAGGGTTAACAGGCAAGAAACGGCACATCCCGATATTTATCAAAAAGGCTTTCGACAGAATGAAAGAACGCTTGGCAATTGTGAAAAGTCCAGAGGCATTTGAAAAGGCGAAAAAGGACATAGCTGAAATCGTTCGCGACTGCTATATGCGCCTTAAGAGGCGGGAATGGGAGAGTATCGGCGAACTTGCGTTTAATGTAGTGTTAGGCGAAGAACTAGAACACTACACGAAGACAACGCCGCAGCATGTGAAAGCCGCAAAAATTCTGAAAGAGAATGGGGCGGACCTCAGGGCCGGCGATTTGATAAGCTTCGTCAAAGTTACCAAAGAACCGCATGTGAAACCAGTTGAACTCGCAACGAAGAACGAGATTGACGTTGACAAATATGTTGCGTATTTGCATTCGACTTTCGATCAGGTTCTGGACGCGTTAGGCTTAGACTTCGAGGAAATAATAGGACTGACGAAGCTAGAGCGCTTCATGTAAATGCCTGTTTTCCACGACAATTACAGTCACAAATTGAGTTGTTACTCCGTGTATTCTGTCGGGTCGGGTATTTTTGCAGCTTCAAAGGCTTTTTTACGGTTGATGCATGACTCGCATTTCCCGCAATGTTTTTCTCCATCAAGATAGCAAGACCATGTCAGATTAAACGGAACGCCAAGTTCCGCTCCAAGTTTTATTATCCCTGATTTGGATAGGTTGCTAAACGGTGCTTCGATACTGATCTTTGTTTCAGTTCCTAATCTTGCTGTTCCTTCAAAGTGCTTGTAGAATTCCTTCCTGCAGTCAGGGTAAAAAGGTTCATCTGAACCCTGTGCTCCGTAAAAAATACTTGCCGCTCCGATTGAAATGGCATAAGCAACTGCCACTGAGAGGAAAATGCCATTTCTGAAAGGAACGATTATTGGCTGGCTGAAACTCGACGTCATCGGAATATCCGCATTGCAGAGCGAGGTTACTTCGCCGAAAACTTCTTTTAATGTTGAAAGGTCGATTATTTTAATGGGAGATCCTAGTTTTTCAGCTATTTTCTGGGCGCTCTCGGTTTCCTTCATTGCGATTTGACCATACTTGAAAGTTATAGCGCTTAGGTCGTATCCTTGTTTTTTAGCCCAGTACGCCACGGTAGCGGAGTCTGGTCCACCGCTCAAGACTACTACACACTTTTCTTTCATGCTTGCCACCATTTGAATCTGGTTTCAATCAGCTTGAACATGCCCGCTCCGATAAGACAGATGATTTGTTCAGCAATCAGCAGGTACGGCAACGTTGCCAGCATGGGTTCGCCGAACAGTTGGCTGAGCATCCAACTGACGCTTAATGGTATTATTGTTGCAATTATGACGCCGGCGACGAAGTAATTCTGTTTGAATGGCTTAGCCGCCAGATATCCCACCAAGCCTGCCACTAGGCTCATAAAGGGCATGAACAGTAGGTCGTAGACACCGAAGGGGCTGAAGATGTTGCCGATTACCACGCCTATGGCGTAGCCGACTGCCAGAATCCATTTTTTGGCGATTCCAGGTCTCAGTACTCCTGCAACTCGGAACTGTAGCGCGTAGAAGGATATTGGTGCAAACACGTAAACTAATGCTGCGTAGAGTGCAGCGAAAATAGCCACTAGAGCCAAATCTCTGCTTTTAATTTTCAGTTATTTTACCTCCTACTCCGGGGTTTGTTATGGCGGAACGGGTGGAGGTCCACTCACCCGCCAACGCCCTTCTTTACACAGTCACATGTTATTAAACATTTTATTCGGTTGAGTGATGTTGCAGGAAAATCCGCAACTAAAACGGTTCTAAAGCTTGTTAGACTAGTGAAGCAAACAATGTTGATGCCGCCATCAAAAGCGAAACCGCTAAGACTGCTTGCCTCTCAGTCAAAGGATGATAGTACGTGATAAGTGTCATCAAGCTTCTTCTATGATTCGAAGATAGCTTTTTCCCATCAAATGAAAGGCTCGCTTTCTTTCTAAAAATGAAGTAAGTCAACAGAATCAATGACGAATTAAGAATGTACGGCAGAATGGAAATAAGCATATTAGATTTTACATCTGAAATAATTGCGAATGCAGCCAGAGTCATTCCTATGGCAAAAGACCCAGTATTACCAACGAAGATTTTGCCTTGAACATTAAAGAAGGCGAGAAGAAGCCAAACAATCATTGGGAAATATAGCAATGTTGCATCCGTTCCAGAAATGAACATTAATCCAATTATGATTATTGCTGGGCAGATTGTTTCCAAACCGTTTAATCCACCGAGCTGGTTCACCGTATTGGCTGTTATTGTCACGATGATTGGAATGATAAGGAAATAATAGCTGCTATCGAAGTACAAGGTTCCAAGAATTGGAAGCGCAATAGATGTACGCAGCCCCAGTCGGGTGGCAAGTGAAATAAGCGGTATGGCAGCTATCAACGGGAAAAAAGCTTTGTAACGCCACCGCAAATCCATCCAATCATCAAGCAGACCCATAAAACCGCCGAATAAAATGCAGGCAGCCAAGGTCAAAGCTGGAGAGGTGTTTCCAGACCCTTCCTCAAAAAAATGCAGCAAGAAAAGGTAAGCGGCGCTAGCTAAAACGTATATGACGCCTAAACCATTAGGAATTAAAGGCTTGTTTTGCTTGTGTTGATCTGGAGCTTTTGGGAACAGATCATCCGCTTCCTTACGTGCCGCTTGGATAATCAGCATAATACTTTTGCCAATCGATTTCGTAAATGCACACGAGTGGAACGATGCTGCCATAGTTGTTTGCTGCGCTGGTCGGATCTAGGTCCAATCCTGAGAAAAAGGCTTCCTTGAAATATACTGGCTGAACGCCAAGCTCGATGGGAGAGGCACCATTCTGATTGCACCATCGTTGTTCTCCCCAACTCATCAACTTGTAGATTGTCGAATTTGTTCCTGCGTCGTTCCACTCCCATTTGTTGGTCTCGTTGTTGTAACGTCCAAATTTGTCTTCATTTGTCCATGCTGTATTGTTGGTCAGAAAACCAGCGTTTATGAAACGATCACGAGCTTTGCCTGAAATTCGAGCCATCCACATCCACTTCCCCTCGTCACCATATCCCAACTGGGATGCGCCCCAATTTCCTTGTGAGTCTTGACCTATACCAAGGGTCGTGAAGACTAGAATATATTTTGCATTATATGTTGCTAGCATCTTCAAAGATTGTGTCTCATTTGCCATGAATATTTCACCTATGTTCTCTATCTGCGTAGTGTTTATTGTAGCGTTGTCAGCAAGCGACGTGACATTTCCAAGCAGACTCAACCAGTATCCGTAATCCCACCAGCTACAAACCACATCAGTTGCAGCGAGATTATTTCGCGTCCACTCCAAAAGGTCAAGCCATTCCCGCACGGGAGTTGCCGGAGCTATTGGAAGGCTACCGGCTGTAATTGTTATAGGAGCATAGGATTGACTGTAGACCTTCGGTATTCCTCCAGCCTGAGGCGAGAAGGCAAAGTTCGTCATTAATATAATGAATATTAGGAAAACAGCAATTCCACTGAATTCTTTTCCGACATGTTGCAAACCATACTTCGCCTTTGTAACAACTTTTGGAGGTTCTCTTAGCAATGTGCTAAAGGGTTTTAGCACTCCAAGCACTCCAATGGCTGCTAGAAGACCGAAGGCTGGAGCGAACAGAACAAGCAGACGAACCATGGAAGAAGCGAAGTACAGAGCTGTTATTCCAAAAATCAGGAGAAACAGGTTTCTGTTGTTCAGGTTTCTCATGGTGAAAAACACGCCTCCAATGAAGAATAGTATTGTAATGCCGAATTCATAGTAAATAGAGCCCCACGCCGAGATTCTATGTTCAGCCACAGACTCTATAAGCGGAGACGCAGCACGCGTAAACGGGTCTATCACGGAAAGGAACTTGCCACCCAATGATCCCACAAATCCAAGTTGCGAAAGCACAATAAAGGCACCAACGATGGCAACTAAGAACGCTGCAACGAACAAGACTTTTGATCTCGCGACAGTTAGATTACGAACGATTTCGCTCAGAAGTAGCAAGATGAAAACTCCTGCAACTGGGAAGACAGCAGCGGTTGTCAGAAATGTTGGGGAGACAAAAGGAACATTTATCGCCAAAAACAACCCCAATCCAAAGGTTATGCTGTATGACAGCAAGAGGCGCTGTGAGTATCTCCGTATAAGAATCAGCACGAAAACAAATAGCACAGTCAGACCGATCGGATAGTAAGCGGCTCCCCATCCAGAACAGAAGTACGCCAGAGCCAAGGCAGAGCCGAGCGAGTATTTCAAGGCTGAACCAATAGGTCTGTCATCATCATTTGCTCTCAAAAACATTACCGCAAACAACAGAAGAGCCACAATTCCTATTGTTTCATCGTCAAAGAAGCCTACAGACGTTCTTTGGATAAAAGAAGGACTTAACGCCAAGAAAAGCGCTGCCAACATGCCAACGGTTTTTCCACCAATATCCTTGCCAAGAAAGTAAATTACTAAACACGCAAGAGTACCCATCAACGCAGGAAAAATCGCGCAAAAAGTCATCAAATCGATGTTTATTCCCAGCGCCGAAACTACGTTATATAATACTGCCGCGGTCATCGGCAAAGCTGGGAAAGACCTCGACATGTTTATTCCATCAGGATACCAACGCTGCGTGTCAACCCAAGGATTCGGCCAATAAGGCGATAATAAACCGTTTTGCACCATATACCTTGTTAGGCTGAATTGAAAGTAGGGATCGAATTCGGAGAGGTGTATTTCCCCTGCTTGTCCTAGCTGTATTTCCCAGCGCATTGGAAGCATACGTATGGTGAAGGCAACAAAGAGTATGAGTAGTAAAATCATGATAGTCATCATTGAGTCATGACTTACTCTGATTCTCAGTTTCCCGAGGCTTCTTAGTCCGTTGACGGCTCCTTCTTTTGATAGTGTTTCAGGAAACTTCATCGGGTTTCATCTCTCCTACACACATTATTCAGGTGTTTTATTATCCTTGCGGTTGCAGAGATTTGATATGGCATAAGTCATCCTTATATTCCTTTTCAAAAAGGCTTCCAAACAATCGTTTCAGAAAAATCGGAGCACGAGATCTCCTTAATAAAATGCTCTGAAAAAAATCAGGATGACATAGCCGAAACGTGCATTTCAGCATGCGCTATTAGTCAATATTTCTTCATTGTTCTAAAGGACAGTCACTATCAGATCATCGCCAAGCGTAAACAACACCGTTGTCTTTTGCAAAGCGAATTTCGTAATCGTAATTCTCCAATATCTTTATGACTTCCGGGTAAGTCCTTGTGCGAATGTTAAATCTGTCATGCGTTTCCACGACAAGCTTTCTTGTATTCTCCAAGAACTTGGGGCCGCCTTCCAGTACTTGTGCCTCAGCGCCCTGCACATCTATCTTTGCGAAGTCTATCTCCATATCGCCGAACAAGTTATCCAGCGTATCCGCGGAAACGTTTATGCTCTTGTCCCTTTCCTTGTCAGCAATAATTGAGTGCCCAGTAGGCGTACTGTGAACATTGAATTTGATCGTTGTCTTTTCATTCCAAAGGGCTTTCTCGAATATTTCGACGTTCACATAGCCGCTAAGGTTATGTTTAAGATATTTTACGTTGAGCGGATGCGGCTCAACAGCGATCACTTTGCCTCCTGAACATGTCTTAATGACCATCGGAAGGGTTGTGTCTCCAATGCACGCTCCCACATCTAACGTTGTGTCGCCTTTTTCAATTTTGAAGAACCTTTCACATTTGTTCTCGAATTCTCTAAGCCCAAACCCTAGAAACTTTGGTGTGGGACTTAACAGTTTTATTTCGCCTTTCTGCAGTAACCATCCGTCTTCGACTTTCTTGATTCTGATTTTTTCCTTAGAAGAATGGGCATAATGGAAATTCGAAATTGATGGAAAAAACCAATTGGGACATTTTCTCACGAAATAGTTTTTGAGGCGCTCTTTAAGCTTGAGAGCGGGCTTCTGGAGTACGATTCCACTTGGAAAGGGGCTTGAATCTATGACTGGTTGCAGCTTGAAGTTCTCAGTTGTAGATTGAGTCTTTTGATCTGCCATTTTATATCATCTTGCGTTCCATTAGAAAGCACTAGACTTAAACTATCTTATGAATTCAGAATCTGAATTTGAACTAGCCTAGAATACTCGCTTTAGCTTGAAAACAAAACTCACTTTATGGGCTTGACTTCTACATCAATTGGTATCAGTGAGAGTTTCTTGTTGCATTTAGGACACTTCCCATCGTACTGGTGAAGAATCTCGTCTGGAGGCTTGAGTTCAGGACCTTCATATAACAGGTGACCACAGCCTTGACAAACAACACGTAAGGGCACAAACATTACCTCCGGCAAACAACAGATGAAGTAGCGTCCACGGATATTTATTGATTGCTAATCAAAACGAGTCTAAAGTGGAATTGGCTGGAAATTCGCATATGAATTATGAAATCAAACATGTAAATTCCCATCTAAGCCTGTGCGATTCTCTGCTGAATGGTTGCTTCAGCACCTTTCACCCGCCATCCGCAGGAAAAACCAAACATCCTGTCATTACTGTAAACGAAAATAAGATATACCTCTCATCCCTCTGCATATCGCATGGCAAGAAAACTTGCAGTTATAGGCATGGGTTACGTCGGCATACCTGCAGCTGCTCTATTTGCAGATGCAAAAGGCTTCGAAGTTGTTGGCATCCAGCGAAGATCCAAACGGTCAGGCTGGAAAATCGACTGGCTAAACAAGGGCAAGAACCCAATAGGAGGGGATGAGCCAGGTCTATCGGAACTAATAGCCCGAGTAGTGAAGAAAGGGACGTTCAGAGTCGTTGAAGACATTGCAGGGTGCAAGGACGCAGATGCAATATTGATAGATGTACAGACGCCGACAGACGCCGACAAAGTACCAAAGTATGAATCGCTTCGAGAAGTATGCACAGAAGTGGGCAGGCACATGGGTCGTGGAACGCTCGTTGTGATTGAGTCAACAGTCGCTCCCGGCACTACCGATAACCTTGTGAAGCCCATACTCGAGAAAAACTCCAAAATGGCGGCTGGCAAAGACTTTTTCCTAGCTTACTGTTACGAAAGAGTAATGGTGGGACGCTTGATCAAGAACATAGTGGAGCTTCCCCGAATAATAGGCGGAATAAACGAGGAAAGCACAAAATGCGCTCTAGAACTGTACAAACACGTTGTGAAAGCGAAGCTTTACACTACAGACGCCTTGACTGCAGAGCTAGCTAAAGTTGTGGAAAACACATACAGAGACGTGAACATCGCATTTGCAAACGAAGTAGCATTAGTATGCGAAAGCCTCGGCGTTGACGTGTACAAGGTGCGCGAACTTGTAAATACACTGCCCAATGACCCAACAAAACCCTCCTCAAATCCTGTCAGAAACATGCATCTTCCAGGTGGCGGAGTCGGGGGACACTGTCTTCCGAAGGATCCTTGGCTGCTCAAGTATGGTTTGGACACGTATGGCAAGTTGGCGTTTTTGCCGAAGATCATTGTTAGCAGCAGAGAGTTGAACGCTCATATGCCTGTGCACGTGGTTGACTTGGTCGAGGATGCGCTGTCAGAGCATGGCAAAAAATTGAATGGTGCAAAAGTGGTGATCCTTGGTGTGGCGTTTATTGAAAATTCTGATGACACAAGAAACACTCCGTCAGCAACGCTGTATGCTGAGTTGGAAAAACGGGGGGCAAAACCTGTATTGCATGATCCTATTGTGCGTGACTTCGACATTCCTTTCACCAGCGACCTTGACAAGGCATTAGAAGGTGCAGACGCAGTGGTTTTGTCAACGAAGCATAGGCAATACTTAGAGCTAAATCTAGAGACGCTTAGAAAGAAACTAGCCACGCCAGTCTTAGTTGATGGTAGAAACGCCTTCAGCGCAGAAGAGGCACGTAAAGCAGGATTTACCTACAGAGGTGTGGGAAAGGGAAAACGCGAAAAGACCACTGAATCTAAATAGCTGAAACAAAAACAAATAGCATAGGTGCATAACCTGTTTGTCCATGCTAGTATCCGAACGAGCAACATGGAGAAGTCTATCGATTTCTACACAAGATTGATGGGGTTAAAGTTTCTAAGCCGACATGAGATACCTCAAAACGATGCTGAGATTGCATTTCTTCAAAATCCGGATGGCAAAGGAGCTAGACTTGAACTTACGTTCTATCGGAAACAAAAGCGGTTCATTCAAGCTGATTACGAGGATAGAGTGTTCGACCATATCGCAATCGAGGTTAAAGATATGGAGAAAACCATTTCTGCATTGCAAAAAGAGAGGATCACAATTACAGATGAGCCGTTTAGACTCAGTCCAGGTGGATCATTGATAGCTTTTATCGAAGACCCAGACGGAACTCTAATCGAACTGATTGAGAAAAAGTAACAAGAAATATGCATAAACCATAATTTTCTGTTTTGGCACACATTTGTTTGCGACTTGGCTTATGAAGTTCGTGATTTTCTCTTTATTTGATTAGTCTTTTCTTCATCAAGTTTATGCTTAAGACAAAGAAAACAGCCGTGACAGCAATAATCCAAACAAAGCTAAGCAGCAAATATGATTCGATACTTCCTAGAATAAATCCTCTCATCAAAGCGACCACATGTGTAAGGGGCAAAACGGCTTGTGCTGCTATCTGAACTTGTGAAGGGAGAGTTGTTATTGGGAAAAATGTTCCGCTTAGAAGAAACATCGGCGTTATGAACAAGAAAGAGGGATAATTGAAGAAGTCAATGTTTGGCGCGATTGCCGTGAAACACATAGCGATGGACGAGAACATCAAGCCCGCAAGAAAAGCAACCAGCGGCACCAAAAGAAATAATGGACTCGTGATCAAACCAAACAACGCTACTATAGCCAGCACCAAAGCTGAATTTATGAGACTCCTAGTAGCGCCCCATAA
>DATBWI010000024.1:0-9707 GCA_036514855.1 Bathyarchaeia archaeon
ACAAACAATGGGTCTTTGCCAGTCCTAATCCCAGAGTCAAAATCGCACAATTCACCTAGTGTCTGGGATGCCTTTTCTCGCATTTTGTCAATTATGTCGACTTCGTTGCTCGGTGCCAGTGTCCAAACTTGAGCACCGAGCTTATTCTGTTGAATCGCAAAAACAGAGAAATAGTCGCTTTTGTAAGGACCTTTTGGAAGAACCGACTCTACTTTTGATAGAATGTTATCAGTTGGTTTATAGACCTTAACGCACTGAATTTGATTTGCTTTCTCCCTATCTCTTTTCTCAAGGACTAGAATACATGGATAGTTCGTAACGTCCTGAAAAACACCAGAATCACCAAAATCCACTATGTGTTTAATGGTTGAGTTTTCGAGCAAATAGCTCCTCAGTTTTTTTCCGTAGAAAGTCATCATGAATTGATCCGAACAGATGAAGCCTAGTTTACCATTCTCAGAAAGCCAGTTCAGACCTTTTTCAAGAAAAAGCATGTACAGGTCAAAGTTTTTGAAGGGAGTCTTGAACAACTTTCTATAAACGCTTATGAGAGCTTTATAGTGTTCTGCAAGCTCTAGCTTGTTTTCTTTGAACAGCCTTCTTATTGTCATCGAAAGACTTACGTAAGGAGGATTGCCTAGAACAAAGTCAAATCCTTTGCTCTTAATCTTGTCAACGATTTCCTTTTCTTCGACGTATTTTTGTATCTTGGAGTTTGTGTACTGCCACTTGTACAGTGTTGAACTCGTTTCTTCCAAAGAATCTGTTTGATAAACATTGAACCTCGGCAACTGAAAGGCTTTGTCTTTGTCTTTTGCTTCTTGATAGAGGTCGATGACTTGAAAAAGCAAATTCATCTCTGTTATGTGGCAAGCAAATGGGTTTATGTCAAACCCATAGACATGGTTTATGACATTGGTTAGGATTTCTTTTGGACCAAGCCCTTTAGCCTTGTATCTCTCAATCAACCTGTTCATTGCTCTAACTAGAAAACCGCCACTGCCGCATGCAGGGTCTAGTAAGTCTTTTCCCTCAATTTCAGCGTCAGAGGTATATCCGACATAATCAAGAATGTAGTTGATAACTTCGTCTGGAGTGTAGAACTCACCCAGTCTCTTCCTTTCTTCTTTCGGAAGATACTTTTCGTAAAGTCGTCCCAATATGTCTCTATTGACTTTTTTGAAATCAAAATGGTTGAAGACAAATAAAACTCTATTTAGAACACTATTCAGCTCGCCATTTCCCTCACTCTCCCAGTCAAAGAGAGTCCTTTCATAGACATGCCCATATAGCTGAGCAGCATCTCTGTAAGCAATGTCAAGCAGGTCTTTATAGCTCTCTTTCAAATGGCTGGCAAATTGCCTCCAAATCTGAATCCCGCTGTTCGATATCTTCTTGGCAACCAAGCCTTTGTCTTCGCATATCCTAACAAGCAATATTTTGTTCAGTAGAACGTATATCGTTTCTTTGCAGAACACCTCTTGACTTTCCTGATTATCTTCTCTTCCAGACACTCTAAGCCAATACTGATAGCCTCTCCAGAATCCATTGTATCTTTGATTCCTATCTTCCAATTCCCTTTTCTGTCGTTCATATCCTGCTTTGAGTTCTTTGTTCTTAGTTTTGGCTGCTTCGTCATAAAGACTCCCGAGTTCAGCTTGGAACTTGTCGTAGCTAGCCACACAATCGCTGAAGGCTTTCAGCGTGAAGCCCCATAGCAAACGATTCATTATAAAATCTAGTTTCTCAAGGAGCTTTCCGAAACCATCTGCCGTGGCTATATCAATTTTCTCTGCTACCTGAAAATCCTGATATTTCTTTTCACTCCAAAGGTTCTCCTTGCTGAGTTCCCAAAGACTTGATATTTGCGACTTTTCCGTCATCGTTAGCTTTTCCGAGATTAGCCTTTTTTCAGAAAGAATTGCTTCGAAATCAAGATCGATAAATGGCTTCGCTTTCTTGATTCTTTTCCAGATTCTCAACTGTAACCCGTTTGTCAGAACGACGTATTTTGTAAAGGCGTCAGCATATCCGAAAGCTTGTTTCTTCCATTTTTCATCGTCAATATAGACTGTTGGTTTCTTGGTTTCAATAACTACCAAAACAAGAGAGTGGGTTTCATCAAGTAGTTTTATGTCAGTCTTGTCTTTTTCAGCTTGATAGTCTTTACCTTGATATCCTAGCAAACCTTCGACAAGGTATTTGATAATTCTATGTCTTACGTCATACTCTGACGCGTCTTTGCTTATTTCTGATTGCATTTTGCGGTAAGTTTCGACAACTTTACCAACTAAGTCTGGTTCACTCATTATCTCTTCATCATCTGCTCTCTATAGAATGGGGGATTAGATTTAAAACTCTTGGTCACGGGAACGTCTTTCAGAACAGCAAAGGGACTGATGTTACATTCCGCATTTTTTGAGTACGCGTTGCCATCTTTCATCCGTTACTCGTTGAATTTCGTCCGCAACCTTCTCAAATTGCGGAGTAAACAAGTGTCTGAAGCGCCCCTGCGTTTGCAAATATTCCTTAACTGGCTTCTTCTTTTGCGGATTCAGAGCATAGATTTTGCTAAGAGTTGACAGTTGGTATACGCCGTTTGAGGCTTCCCACAATGGGAATATGCAAGTTTCCACTGCTAGACGTGAAAGTTCAACAGATTTAGCTGGATCGCTTCTCCACCCTCTTGGACACGGTGCAAACACATGCAAGAATGCTGGCCCGTTTACTTCGATGCCTTTTCTAACTTTCGTGATGAGGTCTCGCCAGTAATAGAGCGACGCTGTCGCCACGTAGGGCATGTCATGAGCCACCATGATGTCGGCGATTGGCTTCTTCTGTTCCAGTTTTCCCGGAAGAACTTTGCCTGCTGGTGAGGTTGTTGTAGATGCACCTAATGGTGTTCCGCCGCTACGTTGAATACCTGTGTTCATGTAAGCCTCATTATCATAAAGAATGTATAGAAAGTCATGCCCTCTTTCAACGGCTCCGGAAAGCGCCTGTATACCAATATCATACGTGCCTCCATCTCCTGCTATGGCTATGATGTCCACTTGTTCCTGCTTTATTCTTTTCTTCTTCTTGAGGATTTTCAAGGCTGCGTCTATTCCTGAAGCGTTTGCAGCAACATTTTCAAATGCTGTGTGCAGCCACGGCGTAGCCCAAGACGTGTACGGATAAATCGAGGACGCTACTTCCATACATCCAGTCGCGTTTGTCACGATTGTTGGTCCTCTAACTGCTTTCATGATAAGTCTCATAACTACTGCGGGTCCGCAACCTGCGCATGCTCTGTGCCCTGACATGAACAACTCTGGTTTTTCAGCTATGTCCTTCGCCGTGAATTTCCATTCAGTTTGCATTTCATTTTTTCCTCCTAATCCCTCAATCCCACGTAGTTTATTGGGTTCTCAACCCGCTTTGCTTGCAGTGTTTTTTGCAGGTCTCCGTATATTGCGCGAATTTGAGTTGGGCTTATGTCTCTTCCACCTAACCCGTAAATATAGTTCAAAGTGTACGGATGCTTATTTGTGTCGTAAAGCGCATGACGGACTTCGTGGTAGACTGGACCTCCGTTTCCTCCGAAACTCATGCTTTTATCCATAACCGCCACTGCCTTAACATTTCCAAGCGCCTCAGCAATTTCTTCGGTCGGTAATGGCCTGAAAGTACGAATGCGAAGTAAGCCGGCTTTGACGCCTTCTGCTCTCAAGTCGTCAACAACAGTTTTTATTGTTCCCGCTGTCGAGCCTATACAGGCTATGGCTATTTCCGCATCTTCGAGACGATAAGCGTCAACAATTCCGTTTCCATAGGTTCTTCCGGTTTCTCGGGCATACTCATCATGTACTTCTTGGATTATTTTAAGCGCGTTTTTCATGCCTTCTTCCTGTTGCCGCTTAAACTCAAAATAATAGTTCTGCAAAGCAACGGGTCCCATAGTCATCGGATTTTCTGGGTCAAGCTTGAACGGAACCATTTTTCCTTCATGTGTCATCACTTTGAGGAACTGGCGGACTCCGACAAACTTTTTGACAATTTCATCTGATAATACGCTCACGTTTTCGAGTGTGTGGCTAAGTGTGAAACCGTCTAAACCAACGATGACTGGCAACAAGACCTGCAAGTTTTCAGCTATCCTAAATGCTTGAATAACCGAGTCATAAGCTTCCTGAGCGTTTTCAACGTAGATTTGTATCCAGCCGCTGTCTCGCTCAGTCATAGTGTCAGAATGATCGCCGTGAATGTTCAGCGGCGCGGATAAGGCTCTGTTGGCGATTGCCATAACCACGGGTGCGCGGCATCCTGAGGTTACGAAGAGTATTTCATGCATTAAAGCCAAGCCTGCAGAGGCGGAAGCTGTGAAAGTTCTTGCACCTGTTGCTGATGCTGCGAGGCAGGCTGTTAAAGCGCTGTGTTCAGATTCTGTGCAGACAAATTCTGTTTCAACTTCGCCGTTGGCGACGTACTCGCTGAATTTTTCTACCATTATGGTTTGCGGAGTTATGGGGTAAGCTGCTACTACGTCAACATCTGACTGTTTCGCGGCGTAGGCAACGGCTTCATCTCCGTTTAAAGCCATAATCTCTTGTTTTACAGCGTTCTTCATTCAAACATCTCTCCTATAGCTTCATCTCTATTGCTTTTGTTGGGCATTCGTTGGCGCATATTCCGCAGCCTTTGCAGAAGTTAAGATCGAACTCTATGTCTCCTTTTTCCGGCTTCCAATGTATTGCGCCGTCGGGGCAGAAAAGCACGCATGTCAAGCATTTAGTGCATTTTTGTATGTCTCTCACTGGATGGTAAGTTTTCCAGTCACCAGTTAAAAATTGGGTGCTAGGCTTTGAGCATACGCCTGCTGGCGCGATTTCTTTCCAGCTTTTTTCTTTTTTTGATAATGTCATTCGGATATTGCCTCCTTGTAAGCTTGCTTTATTACGGCGAAGTTTCTCTCGGCGAGGTCTCGCCTGAAACGTTCATTAACAATTTTCTCCACGCTTTCCAAATTAACTAGCTCGGTTGCGCGTGCCACGGCTCCCAGCATAGCTGTGTTTGTTATTGGCATGCCTAAGGTTTTTACCGCGATTTCTGTTGCTTGGACAGTCCAGACCTTGCCTTTTTTTGTGTTGAGTGTTTTTCTGATTTCTGCTGGATTTTGTTTAGTGTTGATTATTATTGTTCCTTCTTCGTTTACTCCCTCAGCAACTTGAACTGCTTTCAACAGTGTCGGGTCTAAAACAGCTACTACGTCTGGGTTGTAGACCAAGCAATGTATTCGAATTGGCTCGGTGCTTATTCTGGTGAAGGCGGTTACTGGTGCTCCCATTCTTTCGGGACCGAACTCAGGAAAAGACTGAATGTATTTTCCCTCATTAACTGCTGCTCGCGCCAACAGTTCGCTGGCAGTCCACGCGCCTTGACCGCCTCTCCCATGCCACCTGACTTCTAGAATTTTACTCAATTTGCTTATCTCCATGGGTGTTTCAAGCTAATGGAATATTCTTCCATATACACTTTTCTAAGGAGAAATGAGAAAAACGACCATAATGCAGAGGCATAAAAGCTGCTTTAAGCATGTCGAGGTCTTTTCTTCTTATTCATATGGCGTTAGATGTCAAAATTTAAATCGCCTAGAAGCACAATATCAATGTAGAGGCACGCAGAATCCTTGGACAACAAGATAGTGTTGACCGCTGATCATACGCTAATGAGCAATTACCGTAGCAACGAATTTTTAGGTTTTGGCGCGTGCGCTCCTCCAAACTTCATTCCAGACTGGCTTTACAGGTGGCTATTTTTCCCTCCAATTAAAACGCAAGACGGTCTGCCCTATGCGGCACCATATGGTTTGCGAAAGATTGAGGCTCAATTGGTGAAGGAAGGCTTCGATGTGGAGACTGTGGCTCCCAGTCACCTAAAGGAACACATCAAAAAAGCAAAGGTTTTAGGCATACACGTCATGGATCCTTTCGGTTTAGGTCCAGCCTCAAGCACATTCGCCTTTATTCTTAAGAAGGAACCATTTCTGGCACAGTATTTCCGCGCGTTGCTTGGCAGTTCCGGAATTAAAGAAGCAAAAAAACATGGTTTAAAAGTTCTTATTGGCGGTCCTGGTTCTTGGCAGCTTCGTTATAGACCAAGGTTCGTTAAAGAGTACGGGATAGATTGCATAATCGAGGGTGAAGCTGAAAACGTCATTGGAAAAATCATGAAAGCTGCGCTCAACGATGAAACGCTTCCTCAACGCTACGAGGTTGACGTTAAAGATACCCCAAGTTTGGAAGAGATACCGGACATTGCGGATCCTTCGATTAATGGTTTAACGGAGATTGGGCGAGGATGCTGCCGCGGATGTGGATTTTGCAGCGTTACGTTGAGACCGTTGCGGTGGTATCCTTACGATAAGATATTTCGCGAAATAGACGTTAACATCAAGAAGGGTCACATAAACGGTTCTTGCCTTCACGCTGAAGATGTCCTCCTTTACGGATCAAAAAACACGTTGCCTAACGATGAAAAACTCATCAAATTACACGAGTTGATCGTGAAGAAGTGTGAAGGCTTGGCTTGGAGTCACTGCTCCCTCGCGGCTGTGGCGGCAAAACCGAAACTTTTCGCTGAAATTGCTGAAATTATTAAGCAGAAGCAGACGTGGTGGGGCGCGGAAATCGGCATCGAAACTGGTTCCGGAGAACTTGCAAAGAAAATTATGCCTGCGAAGGCGCATCCGTTTAAGCCTGGGGAGTGGCCGGAAGTCGTGCGCACGGGCATGGGGATTATGCATGACAACAATATGATTCCTGCGTGTACGTTAATTGTTGGGGTTCCGGAAGAAACAGAAAGCGACGTAATTAAAACCATAGAGTTGATGGATGATTTGAAGAGTATTAGAAGCTTGATTGTGCCTCTGTTTTTTGTGCCTATGGGCAGGTTGAAAAACGAGCAGTGGTTTAAGGAAGCGGAAATGACTGAACTGCACAAACAATTGTTAACTAAATGTTTGGAGCATGGTTTCCGCTGGGCAGATGATCTAATCCGTTTGTCTTTTTCTGGGAAATGGTTTGAGAACCTCATACAGCCATTCTACCACTTCTTTGTAGGCATGGCTAAGTACAAAGTGAAAAGAGCCGGAATAAAGTACGAATCGTAGAATAACTAACCTTAAATATCACAGACAAAACCCATAAGGAACGAGCCGCCGTAGCTCAGCCAGGTAGAGCGGCTGGCTGTTAACCAGTCGGTCATAGGTTCAAGTCCTATCGGCGGCGCCACAACACTCTCTATGATGATCAATTGGTTTTTTTCTCCTCTGGTTGAATGCTAAGATGCTAATTTAACAACGTCTGCGTAGTTCTGCAGGAATCTATTTTTATAGGTCATGCCTGGTGGAATCGTTAGATTTGGGTTTACCTTGGTTCTTATGAGCTTACACCCTTTCCTGATGTAGACAGCGTTGCCTATTACCGAAGTTGATTCAATGCAAGTAGGATCTTCACGAGTCGATTCTACAACAACTTTTCTGCCTAGAATGCTGTATGACAAATTGGCGTAATCTCCAATCTTTGCAGCATCCATAATTGTTGAGCCTTTCACGTTAACATGTTCACCGAGTATACAGAAATTGTCAATGCTTGAATCTGAAATTTCTGAATAATCCCCTATTCGTGTGTGTCTGCCAATTAGAGCAGCACCATCTATGCACAATTTTTTTTCTTTATATTTTCTGACTATATCTTCCCGCCTTTTGGCAGACTCTTCGCTGTATCCTTGAACCCAAACGTTTCTGTTCGGTAAAATCCTTTCTTCCAAGACTCTTATGTTTGACTTTCCATGGAGAAAGGCATGCATTGCCTTTAAATATCTCTCTGGGCTCCCGACGTCGTACCACACTTTTAATTCATACCCATAGACTGGAAATCCTTTGTCCACCAGATACGGAATGAGGTCAAAACCGAAATCGAGCCTTCTCCTCTCCTCCGTTATCTTCTTTACTTCTGCGCTTTCAACTATCTTTCTGACTTCTGGTGAGAGCAGGTAGATGCCAGCGTTGGCAAAATTGCTTGGTGCTTCCTTCTCTGGAGGCTTCTCTATAAACCTCTTAATCCTTAGGTTTTTGTCTAATTCAGCTATTCCATATTCCTCTACCTTTTTCACCCTCGTTAAGGCAATCGTCATCATTGCTCCTTTTTCTTCGTGCCTTTTAGTGAAGTCGTTCAGATCGATGTCGAAGAGGTTATCTCCCTGTACGACAAGGACCGGATCCACAACATCATAGTATTCCATGTTTAGCCTGTAAGAATCGGCGCTTCCCAAGTCGTCCAAGTTGGGTTGATGTCTGATGTGCACTCTCGGCTCAATCTTGTACTTTGCTGAGAACCCAACTCCTTCTCCATATTGATCGAAAAGGTTCGAATAGTTGGTATAACCATACTCTCCCAAGATGAAGTTCTTCACGCCTTGTTCAGCCAAGGTTGCTATTGAGAATTCGATTAAAGGCCTATTCAAGAACCTGACACAAGGCTTTGATATCTCATGTGTCAGGGGCATTAACCTCTTAGCTTGACCACCAACCGGAATAAAGCATCTCAGTTTTTCTATGTTCATAATTATAATTTAGGGTGAAACACAAATTTATGTTTTTGCAACCTGCGCGTGCCTACCGACGCACGCTCTTTGTTAACACTTGTTAATTCATGAAAACGCAAAAAGGTTCGGTTGGCTTAGCTTATGCAGGTTTCAATGCGTCAGGAGAACTTCTTTCATGCGTTCCAATGAAACGTTTTCTCTTGTTGTAAGCCAATGCTGCTAATACAATGCCGATAAGAATCAACGCTCCGCCAAGGAGTTGACCCATCAGCTGGTTGTTGATGTAAGACCATATTGCCAATACGACGCCAATGAGAAACAGCACTCCGCCAAAGAGTTGACCTGTCATTAGGCTATTCAAGCTTTTCATAGCGTGTACTTGCCTCTTCTTATACTATCTTATGCAACATATATTAAATAGTCATGCGCGTTTTTATGCGCGTCGGTTTTGTCTCTTGAGGTAGGCAACAGTGAACATTCTGCCGTCTGGTAGGCGGATGTCTTGGACGCTGACTAGTTCCCACCCTTCATTGCCTAGGGCGTTCAGGTCATTTTGAACATCGTCTATGATTGGTCTTTTTTCGGTTTGGAAATGGTCTGAATGAACCTTCGTCTTTATCGGGATCACCTTATACTCCCACTTAACCAATTCAAACACCACCCTTAAACATAGAATAGTATTCAAGCTAGAAAGGTAAAAGCATTTGTTCGCAAAACGATCTCGACTCACCATCTCTGCCAAGACTAAGGCTGAACAGAACTCGGCAATCCAATTTCGTTTTTCGGGGAGAGGTGTCGCCGCTCTTTGCATGTTCAAGTCCTATCGGCGGCGCTTTTACCGAATCGGCGATGTTCTTGCTTTAGCGCATGTCGCTTATCAGAGGTAGATTGTCGTTATTTTTTCTTTTCATGTAGCTTTTTGAAGTAGTCCTTAAGAGGTTTCCAGTAAAATTCGTTCCATCCTTCTTTGACGTCTTCAGCCTGTTCCGCGGGAACATCTGAGTGAACCATTGAAACCTCAGTGCCGCCTTTCACTTCTCTAAAAGTGAGTTCGAAGCGCGACGGCGGATAACCTTTAGGCCATTCAGTTGTGACCCATTCCTGAACTATCCTTTTTCCTT
>DATBWI010000025.1:0-8856 GCA_036514855.1 Bathyarchaeia archaeon
TTGGCGCCGGAAGGGAAAATCCAGAGAAATTAGGTACTGTAATAATATCAAAGCCCGTGACGAAGTTGTAAGCCGCGTCAAAGAAACCAGGAGTAGTTACAACGATTATACCCAACAGGATTAGGAATGCTCCTGCCGAAAAAGCGCTGACAAAACCTTCTGACATTCTTTTTGAGGAAGACTCAGATTTGCTCATTTCTGTCTCCTTTATATATTTTTGCAGCCTGAGCATATAACACTTCTTTTAAATACTTCATATACAAATATGATTCATAACTAGTTTAGGGTGAAGAGTTTGCCAGTATGCAGTAAATGTGGTTACGAAACAACTGAAGATATGAGTTTCTGCCCTAGATGTGGAGCCTCATTAAAAATTCAGCAGGCGCCTTCAGAACAGCGCGCGTCAACTCCTCGTCATAGAGATGAGAAGGCGGAGAAACATGAAAAGCATGAGAAGCACGAAAAGCGCGAGAAAACCGAGAAGCATGAAAAAGGCGAATACGGATTCATAGGCCCATTGATAGGTGGATTGGTTTTGATATTGATAGGTTTGATGTCTTACCTTCAAGTTTCAGGCGTCATAGGTGAGAATAATTGGCGATTCTTTGGGGCCTTTCTGGTCATCATCATCGGAGTCATAATATTGGTTGCAGCCTTGTATTTCTCGACGATGGCGAAAAGAAGAAGCCCTGCTCCCTAGATTATCCGTCCGAAGAATACCCTGTAAAGCTGATGCTCCAAGCGGGTTAGAAACTGGTTACGCCCGAACACGCGGAAGTAGTTCTTTCCCGCTGCTTCGATCAAGTCGCCAATCGCATATCTAGGAATCAGGCAAGAAGAGATTATTAGTTTGCCCCATTCTCCACGTTTAAGTTCATTCAGCATCTTTGTTCCGCTTTTAGTCTCTACTTCAAAGACGTACGTGTCATAGTTCGGAGAGATATAGGGCAAGTCGTCTAGTTGCTGTCCAAAAACGCCTTCAGTTGCGCTGTACATTTCAACAATGGGAACCTGTCCAAAGAAATCTCTAAGCTTTGGAGCATACTTGAACTGTATCTTTCTAACGCTTGTGCAAAACAGGGCGCGAACTTTCCAAATGTCTCTTGGTTTTTTCCCATGCTTCCTTTTCAAATATCTTGCAAAAGCCAAGATTATTGGCGTTACGCCCATGGCGCCGACCACATCCTCATTCAACGCTTTTTGATAGGCTAATTCAAACCTGCTTTCCCAATCCCGAGGCGTAATACCTGAACCCAGCGCGTCTATGTCCTCCTGTTTGGGCAGAAGACTAAGCTCGTTGTACATTGGGTTAAGCCTGGCATACGTGCCCGAACTGTAGCCATACGTCACTTCACGTCCATCCACAATCATAGTGTGAACTTTGGAAGGAAAATTGAGATTGAGAATCTTTCCAAAGAAAATTTCAACGTCTTCCTTTCTTACGGCGTAGTTTACAAGAGCTCTTGCCCCGCACGTGAAGATTTGTTCAATATGCGTTTTCGTTGTGGGAAGGACTTTTGATGCGCCGGTTGAGCCTCGAGTCATGACCCAGCCTAAGACGGGTTCGGGCAGAAGGGCTTTATAATCGCCTTTTAAGACCTCTGCAAAGTATGGGTCAAGGTCTCTATAGTTGACTGCTGGGAAATTGGCTCTGAACCCGGTCATATTCATGATCTCTGATGCGTGATGGCTTTGTCCATAACGGGTTTTGGCATACTCCCTTAGCAGATTGGCTAATGCCAATTCCTGATATTTTTTTGGATCCGCTAGGGATTGGTGCCAAACGCCGATTATCGGTTGAAAGACTCCAAAGTCACGATTTTCTGGCAACATGACAATTACAATGTTTAATCTTGTTGAGTCGTTTATATATGCTTAGCTTGGTCAAAAAAAGTGAACTATACTATGTATTTGTCTGTTTTTTCAAAATCTTTCACTATTTCTATGACTCGCGTTCGCATGTTCACAGCCTGAGGTGGGATGCCCTCAAGTAGAGACCAAGGACTTTTCAAAGCCACTGAAGTGACAATGTGGTCGGAGCCAAAGCATTTTTTGGAAATTTCGTAAACCAATGATCTTACTTCCGCTTCAGAGTACTCGCCCAGAGCATGCAAGTACTCGTGCAAAAGTAAGTCGTAGATCAGCGCGTTAACCGCAGTTTTGGATTTGATTGTTGTTTCGACAATCTGCACCAATCTTCTGTTCAAGACAATGTTGTTTGTGCCCAATGGGTGATATGCGCCTAGCTGGATGGGCAGGTCGTCGAGGAAAAGCATCATTCCACTTCTGTGGATTTTCAAGGAAAGGGAAACGCTGTTCTTAACGATCTCCCAGACTTCACTGTAGCTTGAAGCTTTGTCCAAACGCTTCCGAAAATCCTCAATCACCGAGTTGCTTTCGCTCAAGGTTTTACACTCATAAGTTATATGATGAAAAACAAGCCTTTAAACACATAGCCAAAAATATTTTTTGGTTGTAGTTAAGAGTACATACGCAAAAACAAATAAATGACTAGATGAGTTACAAGCAGCTTAGAGGAAGGTTTGATGGCGGGCATAGTTCTTGTTAGAGACATCATGTCAAAAAATGTGAGAGTAGTGCGTCAAGATACAAGCGTCAAAGAGGTGGTTGCCACCATGAACAAGTTTAGCATCGGCTCCATAATGGTTGTTCAAAGCGAGAGACCGGTGGGCATCATAACGGAACGTGATATTCTGCGAAGAATTGTTGAGCCTTGTCTTGCGCCGGAAAGCCTCACGGCAAGGCACATCATGACTAGCCCAGTGATAACCATAAACGAAGGTGCAAGCATAGAAGAAGCCGCCAAGCTTATGGCAAAGAAAAAAGTCAAGAGACTTCCAGTTGTGGACGATGACAAGCTTATAGGTGTTGTATCCTACACAGACATCGTATTCAAAGTGCCGACACTGCTTTCGATCTTGGAAGAAATCGTGAGACCATACCACCGCAAATATTAAACTCAGACAAAGTCTGCAAAATTAGAAGGAAAGTTGAAAAGATTCTCTCAAAACTGAGGCTTCGGCTTTCCCAATTTTCTATCCAAACATGCCTTCATAAAACCGTAATATTCAGGGTCTGGTCTTCCAGGGCGGCTTTTGAATTCGCCGTGAAATTGTGAAGCAAAAAAGAAATAGTGACTAGGTGACTCCAAAATTTCCATTCGTCTGCTGTCTGTGCTTTTTCCAGAGAAAACCAATCCTTTCTCCTTCAATGCTGCTATGTAGTCGAGGTTAACTTCAAATCTGTGACGGTGACGCTCACAAATCTCTTCATCACCATAAAGCTTACACGCAATAGTGTCAGGTTCAATGATTATCTTGTGCACGCCCAATCGCATGGTAGCGCCTTTGTATTCTATTCCGCGCTGTTCTGGCATAAGATCAATTACTGGATGAGTTGAGTTCGGGTTAATCTCTGTGCTGTTTGCATCTTTGAAGCCGCAGACGTGACGTGCAAATTCGATTACGGCTAATTGAAAGCCATAACATATCCCAAGGAATGGAATGTCATTTTCTCTTGCAAACTGGATCCCAGAAATCATTCCCTCAGTTCCTCTCGGACCAAATCCATATGGAACGAAAATACCGTCAAAATCCTTTAGAACTTCCACGCTTTTTGGTTTATCTTCGAATTTTTCAGCCTCTATGTAATTGATGCAGATTCGCGTTTTGCAAACTGCTGCACCGTGGCGTAAAGCCTCGTTCATGCTCACGTAACTGTCCGTTAATCCCGCATACTTGCCGATCAATGCGATGTTGACTTCGTGTTCTGGCTTTAATATGGCGTCAACAAACTTCTTCCATTCTTTAAAATCCTGCACGCGTTCTTGGAAGCCTAATCTTTTGCAGACAAAGTTGCCCATTCCCTGCTCGTCCAGAATGAGAGGAACTTGATAGATAGATTCAACGTTGTAAGAGCAGAAAACTGCGTCTTCGGGAATTGTGCCGAACAAAGCGATTTTGCCTAAGGCTTCGTTGTCAATCATTCTTGGGCTTCTGGCTACAATAATATCTGGCTGAATACCGATACGCCGCAATTCGTTAACACTGTGCTGCAGAGGCTTAGTCTTCATTTCTTTAGTCACATCCAAAACCGGAACTAGCGCAACATGCACGTACAGGGTATTCTCAAAACCTTCCTCTAAACGCATTTGGCGAATAGCTTCTAGAAACGGTAAGCCTTCAATGTCGCCGACAGTGCCGCCTGCCTCTGTCAAAACCACATCAACATCCGAAGACTTGGCGACTGCGCGAATGCGATGTTTAATCTCATTCGTCACGTGCGGTACGATTTGGACGCATCTTCCCAAAAAGTCGCCGCGACGCTCCTTCTCAATAACCGCTCTGTACACTAAGCCAGTGGTAAGGTTGTTTTCCTTCTTAAGGTTCAAGTCGAGAAAACGTTCGTACCATCCGAGGTCGAGGTCTGTTTCTCCGCCGTCATCAGTCACGTAGACTTCGCCGTGCATGTATGGGTTCATGGTGCCGGCGTCAACGTTCACGTAAGGATCAATTTTTATGGCGGTGACTTTCACGCCTCTAGTCTGTAGCATCTTGCCAATGGAAGAAGTTAAAATGCCTTTGCCAACCGAGCTTAGCACGCCGCCAGTAACAAAAACATACTTAACCATGCTGGTTTTTCCCCCACAATAACGAAAGCATAAAACTGAATTAACATTTAAGCTTATTCTGGCTACTTTGCAATAGTAATGGAGCGGAGCCAAAACTGGAGTGTTTTGACTTTTGGCTTTAGAGGGGAGAAAGGGAATTTGGCGAAATCCAGAAAAAGTTAGATGTCAGACTGGGGATTGTTGGGAATGGCGACGTGCCCTTCTCTTGTTCTGTGAGGTTCTAGTTGTGCTTTTCGTCGCTTGATGAGTTGAGTGTTTGCAAAGCGTATATGATCAGGATTGTGAAGATAGCGTACAGGACCAAGCGGATGTAACCGTATAATGCTAATATGCTGTTTGGTAGGGGGATAAGCGCCAGCACCCAGATGAAATTTGAGATTAGGAGGCATGTGAAGCCTAAGCCAAATAGTTTAAACGGCTTCCTTCTGGATGATAAGTATTTGCTGAAGCAGTAGAAGATCACAGTAATATTCAAAACGGCGTAAGCGACATCAAACCAGCTAAGCAAAAAGTTTCCTCCCATTGTTCTAAAGTATAGTGTTAAATATGGCTTTCACATATAATAGCATTTGAGAGTGAGGGATATGGGTATGAACAGAATGTTTTCAGTGAAATCTCTCTACTCAATGATTATAGGAGCTACGATTGTTTTTATGTTTCTCAATGCTTTTCTGCCGCTCAATCTTTCATCAGTCGAAACTGAAGCAACGCAATATCCTTTCAAGCTGGCAATAGCCCTAGAGAAAACCACTTATAGGCCCGGGGATTTGGTTAATGTAACATGGACTCTAACCAATCTCGGCGAGGAAAATGTGACACTTTACAATAGCCGAGATGATCCCCTTGACTTTATAGTTCGTGACGAAGACTTCAATCACGTTTTTAGATATAGAACATATCATGGTGTTTTCTTAATAGTAGGGCCTGTTGCGCAAATAGCGCCTAATGGTAATATAATATTCGCTGGAACCTGGGAGCAAATCTACGACAACGTCTTAGAGAGCAGAAATCCAACAATGTTCATGCGGGTGCTTCCTGGCATTTATTACGTGTCTGGCTTTTTCAAGAGCACCACCTATAATGTTGCGTTTGAGACGACTCCGATAAGAATAACAATTATCTGAGGATGAAGACTTGAAACGAATAAAAAGCGTATTTGTACTTTCAACTATTATACTGTTGACAATTCAATTCAATGACATTTCTTTCGCTACTGACGCTTCTTTACCTGTTTCTGGAACTGAACTTGATTCTAAAGACGAGCTTAACGTTACGTGTAAATTTGAGCCGTTGCTCTGGAACAAAATACAATCGTTGAAGTCAAATGGAACAATGGCGGATCTTTCATTAGTAATCAGGCTTGTTAGAGACGAAGATACAACTGATATGCAAATTGGAAACCTGAAGAATTATGCTGCGTCCCTTTTCAAAGAAAGCCATAACGCAACTGTCTACTCTATATGCAATGTTTTACCTGTAATAATGGCTAGGGTTTCTGTTGCTGAAGCCGAGAAGATGGCGACGTATGAATTTGTAGGAAGCATTGGCGATGGCGACAGAAAGGGTTACTTTGTTTTAGATGTAAGTAGATCCGCAATCAAAGCCGATTACGTAAACACCCATCTTGGATTTGATGGATTAGGCGTAAGGATAGCCATAGTCGACAGCGGGATATATATAAACCACCCGGATCTCAATGACCTTGATGATGATCCTAACACGCCTGATCCCAAAGTCATAGACGAGGTTAGCTTTTTCGATTTGAATGATGATGGAAATCCTGACGAAGGCCCATGGGATCATCTTGGACATGGGACTCATGTAGCTGGAATAGCATCTGGAACTGGTGAGGCTTCCAACTATCGGTTTGTTGGCGTTGCACCAGGCTCATGGATTATGAACATCAAGGTTGGCTCAACAACTGGGCTCGAAGAAGATGATGCCGTAAATGGAATTGATTATGCTATTTCTCATGGAGCAGATATCATAAGCATCTCCTTTGGGTTCCCTGGTAGCGACGGGAATAGCCAAGTGTCTCAAGCCGTTGACGATGCTGTGGAGAATGGCGTTGTCGTAACCGCAGGAGTAGGTAACGACGGACCCGGTAGTCATACAATCGCATCGCCTGCTGACGCCTTTAACGTAATAGCTGTTGGAGCCGTGGATGATAACAACACCACTGATATAGCTGACGATGTGCTTTTGCAACTCAGCAGCCGTGGTCCAACAAATGATGGTCGTCCAAAGCCAGATGTTGTAGCCCCAGGAGTGCGCATTATATCATGCAGGGCAGCCGGCACCGACATAAGACAACCTGGCTGGGATACTTATATAAGTACCACCTATATTGAATGCACTGGCACAAGTATGGCTACTCCACACGTTGCGGGCACTGTGGCTCTAATGCTTCAGGCGAACCCTAATCTAACGCCAGCCCAGATCAAAGCAATATTAAGGCAGACAGCAAGGCTTAATGTTGATCTAAACCAGCGCAATGTAAACGACAGAGGTCACGGAATAATCGATGCCTATGCCGCTGTGCAGAGAGCGCAGGATGTATCTAGTATTGATATAAGCCAAATGTACGATTCATGGGATGTATCCACTCCTGGTCGCGACCTTGGTTATTGGTGTTATGACTATCTCACTTTTACGGTGAGCCCACCTTCTACACAGAGCATAAGTATGGAAAGAGTTGATTACCATTACCGTCATCCTTTGATTATTCCAAATATGGACTATAGGCTTCTGCAGAAGATTTACGCACGGGATGTATGGATAGACGGTGTCTATTATAACCTCGGCGATAATATGAAAATGTACTTGATTAGTGGGCCTCGCATATACGAAAAGGACCAAGGATATGTCAAAATTCAATCTTTTTATAAAATAGGTGATATCAGAATAAGGTGTTACTGGTGGATGCATGTGATTGCAATTGACTTTGGGATTCAGTTTTCTGGTGGTTCATCAACCAAGGCACTTCTCTATATGGATGTTGAAATTTGGGACACTACAAATTATGCATTCTTGCCTTCCACCAGTGAGACGATTTTGGTTGAAAGGAAAATTACAGGCAATACGCCTTTTAATGTTCGAGATATCGGCCACGGCGAATATCTTCAAATTCTACCCTATGGGAGTAATATCTCAATGTGGGTACTTAAACACGGCTACTTTGGAAACAATCCAGACAATTACACTGTCGCAAATAATGAATATGTGTTCAACAGAGACATCGACATTTATTATCAAGCAGACTCCTCTTTTCCATGCGTGACAATATGGAGGAAAAACGACGCATTACCTCCGCCAAATTCTGCTCAAAATGATGCTGGCACGGGTGGAGACGCAGGTAACACTTTGAGCGTTGCAACCTCTATAAGTCCAGGGTCATACACGGGCATATTATGCAATTCTGAGGCTGATAGCGGAAATGATTTCTATAAATTTAATGTTGTAAGCGGTCAATGCATATATGCAAGCATGGCCCCTCCACCCTGTATCGACTTTGACATTCAGCTATACAATCCATCCGGAAATTTGAAGGCTGAATCTCATCTTGGGGCAGGCTTGCCGGATATTATCTCATATTCTACAGACTCAACGGGTTACTGGGCAATAAAAATTTACATAAGTGGTGGAGAAGGGCAATACTCCTTTTTTGTGTCTGTTGGCGACTGGCATACTATTGGAAATAGTTCAGCAACTAGCGCCACGCAATTTCCTTTTCAGCGTAAAACCTTCTATGCTAGTGGCAGATATTGGATGTTCTACAGCGACGGCATAAACATGGTTTACAGAACAAGCACAGACAGCTTAACGTGGACGGCGGCAACCTCAGTTAGAACATGCTCTTCTGGACAATACTTCTCCACATGGTTTGACGGCACTTACCTTCACTACGCATACGCCTTTCCATCAGCTAATACGCCATTATATTATAGGCGTGGAACGCCGAATGCAGATGGCAGCATTACATGGAGCACACAGCAAGAGCAAATAGCCAAATCTGCGATGATGTACACTACTTACTGTTACCCATCCGTTTCAGCTGACTCAAACCGTTATCCGTTCATCAGTTACACGATGCAAGCCTTGAGTTACTACTACCCCTGCGTCACCAAATCCAGCAGAAATGATGGAATATGGACAACAGCTTCAGGCTTCCCATACCAACTGTCAACAACTTCTGCCTTCTGGGG
>DATBWI010000026.1:0-6007 GCA_036514855.1 Bathyarchaeia archaeon
AGCTGTTAAAGGCTTTGATGTTGGCGACAGGGTCTTTGTGCACCATCACGTTGCTTGCATGAAATGCCATTACTGTATGCGCGGAGACTATACGCTATGCAAACAGTTTCATGAAACCAACATCAAGCCAGGCGGATTCGCAGAATACTTTAGAGTTCCAGCCCCCAATCTTCAACTAGACACTTTAGAGATTCCGGAGACGCTGTCTTTCGAAGAAGCCACTTTAATCGAGCCAGTTGGCTGCTGCTTAAGGGCACTGAAGAAATGTAATGTGCAAAAAGGCGACTTGGTTGCAGTGCTAGGCGCTGGAGCGACTGGAATAATTCACACTGCCCTGTCAAAGATTCTGGGCGCCTCGAAAGTTGTTGTTAGCGATCTGATCAAGTATCGACTAGATGTTGCGAAGAAATTTGGAGCAGACATTGCAGTAAATCCGAACCACGAGGATTTAGCAGAAGTTGTTAATGCTGAAACTGAACAGAGAGGCGCTGATGTTGTGGTTGTTACGGCACCAAGCCTAGAAGCGTATAAAGCTGGTTTGAGCGTCTGCCGCAAAGGCGGAAAAGTTTGCGTTTTTGCACCAACTAACCCTGAAGACTACTTGCAGGTCAGCCCAAAAGAGCTTTTCTTCTCCGAAGTTCAACTAATCCCTTCTTATTCGACCTCGCATGTGGAGACAAAAGCCGCTTTAGAACTGATCGCATCTTACAGGCTCAATGTTAGGGATTTGATAACCCACCGTTTCAACCTTGCAGAAACGGCAAAAGCGTTTAAAGCAGCTCGCGAAAGCAAAGAAAGCCTGAAAGTCATAATACTTAATGAGTGATGAAAAATGAAAGCAGCAATGCTTTATGGCGTGAAAGATCTGAGAGTTGAGGATGTTGAAGTTCCGAGGGTTGAGACTGGAGAGGTTCTAGTCAAAGTCAAAGCAGCCACAACATGCGGCACAGACCTGAAGATACTTCAGAGAGGCTACGTTGAAAAAGTGATAAAGCTTCCAACGATTTTTGGGCATGAATGGGCTGGAGACGTAGCCGAAGTCGGTGAGGGGTTAGATTGGCCGAAGGAAGGCATGCGTGTTCGTGCTGGAAACAGTGCGCCTTGTTTGCATTGTGCGATGTGTCAGAAGGGCAAGTATAACCTTTGTGAAAACATGATTTGGCTGTGGGGCGCCTATGCCGAATATATCAAAGTTCCGGCGCGGATGGTTTTGGTTAACATGCAAGAGATTCCGCAGCATGTTTCTTATGAGGCGGCGGCAATCGCTGAACCGTTGGCGTGTGTGCTGCATGGTGTGGAAGAGGCAGGAGTGAAGCTGGGCGATACGGTGGCGATAATTGGTGCTGGACCGATTGGTCTGCTTCATCTTTTGACGGCGAAGAAGATGGGTGCTGAAAAGGTGATGGTTATCGATCTTGTGGATGAGAGACTGGAATGTGCATCGAGGCTTGGCGCAGACGAGACAATCAACGCCGGAAAATTGGATGTTGTGGACACTATTCACCAACTTACAGGCGGCTATGGTGCGGACGTTGTAATTGAGGCGATAGGATTGCCAGCCACTTGGGAGCAAGCTTTCAGGCTTGTTAGGAAAGGGGGGAAGGTTTTGGAGTTTGGCGGATGCCCGCCGGGAACAGAAATCAAAGTAAATGCAGAGGTGCTTCACTATGGCGAGGTGACCGTCATGGGCACTTTTCACACGACGCCTTTGCATTTTAGAAAAGCCCTCAGCCTAATATCATCGAGAACAATTGACGTGCGATCACTTGTAACAAGAAAAATGAAGCTTGAAGAGATTAACAAGGCTTTCGAATTGCTTTCAACATCTAAGGGCGAAATAAAGATAGCAATAAACCCTTAGACTATATAATAGGGGGTCTTATGGCAGAAGCATGCGGCTACATTTTGAGAATTTCGACAAAAGAATGGGTTGACCAAGTTTTCGACATGGCAATCTACTACACGAGCGTCCGAAGAAAATGGAAACCCGGACAAAACATACTGTTCGTACATAAAACCACCGTGGGCGATGCTTTAGTCGGCTATGGCATTATAGAGAATGTCCTAGAAAGGGATGCGCTTTCGGAAGAGGAGAAACATGAATGTGAACAACACGGTTGGAAAAGAGCCATCGAATTCAAATACGTTTTGAGATTCAATAAGCCTTTACCTGTTAAACAAACGTTTCTTAAAGATTTTAGAGTGCGAGGGCGAGCCCTGCATGGATTTCCAGTCAGCAAAGAGCAATTTGATTCAGTCATAAGTCAAGCTGAGAGTCTGCAAGCTCCAATCTAGCTTATCGAATAGACACCAAAAATCTTAAGAGCATTACACAATGAATGTAGAGTGGAGTAGATCAAGATGGTTTATTGCACCAAATGTGGCACCAACAACCCTGATGACGCCAAAGTCTGTTCTAAATGCGGAGCATCCCTTTATCCCTTCCAGGAAGAACGTGAACATTACTACAGAAGATATGAACACGAATGTTTCGGAATTCCCCGCGGGGGCGTAATTGTAGGCATGGCAATAGGCGCAATAATAGTGCTTGCAGGTTTCATTTGGTTGCTGCAGCAAGCTGAGTTAATTCCGCAGGGTGTCAGCGTGTGGCCTTTTGCAGCAATAATCTTCGGAATTCTCATATTAATAGGTGCGCTCTACGGAATGCGCCGCAGATACTAACGCTCTCATTCTTACACCGTAACTTCACATTGAGATTCGCAATTGGCACAGATTTTCCAATGATCCCATTGTGAAAGCAAGATTCTGGTAAATATCCAAAAAACAATAAACGCTAAAACCAGAAGATCAGTAAGAAGGCTCTCAACGAGCGAATCAATCCCGACCAGAACCATTAAAGCCGCAAGAACAAAAACCAAATTCAACACTGAACGAATAACGCCTCTAAATTTCAGTTGGAAAAATCCAAGCGCCACTCCTATGATGCCAATCAGAACCATTGGCAAACCAAAGTTCAGAAAAGTTAATCTGCCGAAAAAGTACAAGGCTGTTCCGATAATGGCTATTAGCGCTCCGAGAAGCAAACCAGTGCACGCAGCACAGAGGGCATGGTTGTTCATGCGTATTATGTGGGCTGAAAATGTTTGGCAGTCTGGGTGATGCGAACCGAGACCGATTCGGTTAGCGGTAAAGCGGCTGTTTTTGGTTTCTGAATGGAATGAGTGTGAGCATTGCTTTGGAAAAAGCGCAGCAAGAATACCCAGAACGCATACTGCACCAAAGACAGAGCCTACTAAGGGTTTTCGCCAAGATAGGTTCTCGTGAATTGGTGGTGGGTTAAAAGCCAGTAAAAGCGCGAGGCATAATCCGAAAATGGAGACGCCTACGCTGAACAGCAGAACGTGTTTACTGTTAACGCTTTGCATGGCATTTTTGCCTAGAACAGGTTCTTAAACTGGTTTACCACGCCTCTGAAAGCCATGTGCCTGAAGACGCTTCTCTTCATGGCGTTCGAGGAGAATATTCCCTGCACCCTTCGCCTAAACGACCCATAAAAGCTTCGGTAGCAGTTGTAAAGCTCTTCTTGCACTTCCCGTCTGGACAACGTTTCCGTCGGCATAGTAGCGTGAATCATATCATAATTAGCCCAGTTGAGATCTTCTATCCACCCGTTATTCTTAGCCTCTTCAAAAAGTTCTGTTCCCGGAAACGGCGTAAGGATAGCAAATATTGCAAAGTCTGGGTCTAACTCGTTTGCATATTCTCTTAGCTGAGCGATTGATTTGGCTGTGTCTTTGCGTTCGCCAATGATGAACATTGCATGGGCGAAAATACCGTTCTCTTTCAGCAGTTTCACAGCTTCTTTGGCGTGTTCCGGAGTAATGTCTTTCTTGAAATATTCAAGGGTGGACGCTCTTGGATTTTCCACGCCGAGCAGAACCCAACTGAGACCAGATTTTCGCATTCTAGGCAAAAGATCCCTGTGCCTTACAACATCATCGCATCTTGCCTGCGTAAACCACATCAAATCCTCTGAAATCCCTTTCTGGATAATTTCGTCAGCGAATTCGCTGGCACGATCGCCAAATCCAAAGTTATCATCAGTAAGCCAGATGAACCTACTTCCATAGTTTTGATAACAAAACGCCATTTCGTCTGCGACGCGCTTGGGCGATTTTATTCTCCATTTTCCTTGCCAATGTCTCCATTGAGAACAGAACGTGCACTCGTGGGGGCATCCTCTTGATCCCTCAATCAAAGCGTATCGAGTATTGCGACCAGCCATTGCTTCAAAATGGTATTTATGGACTATGTCTTTGACAAAATGGTATCCCGGGTACGGAAGATCGTCAAGGTTTTGAATGAGAGGTCTTTGCGGATTGTGCAGGATTTTTCCCTCATGTTTGAAGCTGATACCTTTTACTTTTGAGAAAGAAGACTTTTTGTTTGCCGCTGCTTTCACGAGGTCTGTGAATGTTTGTTCGCCTTCTCCGCGAACTATAACGTCGATTTCAGGATAAGCCTCTAAGCTTTCTTGGGTTGTGGCTGAAAAATGCTGTCCTCCCGCAACTGTGATGGTGTTTGGATTCGTTTTTTTCGCGGTTTCAAGTGTTCTGGCAACTGCGTAGGTGTTGCATGTGGCTAATGCGCTTGAGGCTACAATGTCGGGGTTGGTTGATCTTATGCGTTTCTCCATAGCGTTCCAGTCTATCTGTTGGGCGTTGCAGTCCATAACTTCAATTTCCACGTCTTTCACTTCTCTTTCGAGATAGGCGGCAAGCTGGATTATTCCGAAAGGAGGAGGCAAATACTCTCCCATAACGAACCAAATGTCTTTTGGAGGTTCCACGAACAGAACTTTCACACCTATGTCGCCCCATGCCTTAATGTGAGTTTTCTCAATTGCGAAAGGGATGCATTATTGAAATCTCTTAGGAAATAGATAGCACAGCGCACTATACACTATTATAAGCAGTCCGCAAACGACTACTTCCATTGCTATAGCTACTTGCCACGCCAAAGCGTTTACCCCGTACAGATAGATCAGGTACGCAAACAACACCAAAGCCACGCCTGACAATATGGCGGAAAGAACCCGCCGCCTAGGTCTACCGCTGACATATCGAACGCTAGCAAAGAAGAAATTGGACAAGCCTACTACTGCAAAGAATAATGTAGCGCTTGTAATTAGTCCTCCAGGTGGTGGTGACAAAGCTTTTTCTCGCGCCATTGTTTCCACCCATGAGCTGAAATCCGAAATCAGGTTGGGGTTAGCGATGAAAATAACGCCTACGATTAAGAGGAAGATTCCGAAAGAAACAAGTTCCGAATAGTCTCGGCGATGTTCAGTTTCACCAAAGCACGTTTCCCTTTCGCGAACACGAGTTTCCTTTTCGGGCTGTTGTTCCGGTTTTGCTGTTAGCGAGGCTCCGCATGAACGGCAGAATAGGTCTTCGTCGCGTGTTTCTGCTCCACATTTTGGACAGGTGCCCATGTTGACTCCTATCAGGGTTACGGTTTGAATGTGCTTTTAAAATTTTGGGTACACTTAATGGCTTTGAGAAATCTACCCAGAAACACGAGGCACGTTTTTATTCATGCGATTGCAAAAATTTATTGAAGAGAACAGCTTATTAGAGCAACCTGCGGCGTAGAACCATTTCAGTCAAAGGAGTAAGACATAACGAGTAACTTAACCGAAATAACCCATGAAAAATCTGACATCGAGGCAACGCATGCAAATCATTTCTTGCACAGGAGACTGATTTCTCTTGATGTATGCCGCGGCGTAACTATTTCATCGATGTCAAGAAGCACATTAGGTGGACGAAGCCTTTCGTAATCTTTGGCACTAATGCAATCGCTGTGTATGTGCTGTCAGCATTTGTCAATCTAGCTCTCGGTCACGCAACCGTAACACAACCTGATGGAGAGGGCATAGCGTTAAAGACGTTCATCTACGAGAATTATTTTGCGTCGTGGGCTGGACCCTTAAATGGAGCATTGTTGTATGCCTTCGCGTACGTGATGTTGTGGCTCGGAATCA
>DATBWI010000027.1:0-15578 GCA_036514855.1 Bathyarchaeia archaeon
TTTTGGCAAAAGTTTCAACTTCCTTCTGCGACATGCCAAGCAATGTTGCCTGATGCTCTTTCGGAGCTATCCAGAATTCCATGGGATTTACGCTTGCGTACGGCGCGAAAACCACAAAATGCGAGTTTTCAAGGATAAGTCGTGGGCTGTGCCGCTCTTTTTCTATGATGTTGCAGATGGCACAGCGTTTTTTTCTAAGCCATAACCTCTTGCTAGCGTTTAGTTCTTCCTCAACTGTTTTCGGCATGAAAGGAGTTGCGATTATTTGGCTGTGGGCGTGGGAGAGTGAGGCTCCTGCTTCCAGTCCGTGATTGCGAAAGATTGAAACATATTTCACGTAAGGTTTCGCTGAGATTGCGCGTAGCCTGTCAATGTAGGCGTTTATGACGTGTGTTAATTGTGAGGTTCTTGCATCCGCTGGATGCTCATCATGGTTTGGCGATTCAATTAGAACCTCATGGTGTCCAACAGCGAGCGCTAACTCTCTATTCTTCATAATTTTTTTGGGAGTAGTGTCTTTGGGTGGAGCGAAAGCGGGATACAGGTTCGGTACGCAGCGGATTATCCAGTTCTTATGCCTTTTGCTGTCTTGATCTTTGGCTTTTTTGATGCCTTTTCCCGATTTCAAGTAAACGAGAACTGCAGGAGGCGTCATGTGCTCGTTGCCTGGGCACATTGGACAAACGCCACTCTTTCTCTTTTCCCCTTCTTTTTTTGCAAAGTCTGAAGGTCTGCGACCACGTTCAGTTGCGATAACAACCCAACGGTCTAGCAAATAGTCTTTGCGAACTTCGTTAAAGCCCATGATTCAACTTACACCGAAACTAGATTGATACTGATAGCATTTAGCATTTTCCAAACACATAATTAAGACAGAGGTTGGGAATTAAGGGCAAACTCTCTTGCTCGGAACTGTCTAGCCTCCCTTATTTATAGGCTGAACTCAACGTTGATTTTTACGCTGAGAATGGCGAAATCGAGAAAGGCGGTGGGCCACAGAGGTTTGACGCCTAGAATCCGCAGGAACCCCCAAACCCTACACTCGTACCCGCATCCCCTTGAGCGCTGAACGCCCAGACTTAGGTTGCTCCCTCCCGGGCCTGGCCGGTTTCGCCTGACAAACGTTGAAGACGGCTTCCCTACGGAAACTGCTCAACGATCGCCAGCCTCAAGGGACGGATAGTCTTCGTTTCGGAAATGAGGGCCCCAGCGGCCTTTGACGCCTCATCCTCGGCTGTCAGCCCGTCATATAGAGGGTTTACGGTACAGGGGACCCCTACCCCCCCGCCTAAGACCCACCGCTAAGCATTGTGAAGCCGTTCAAAACTATAAAACTTTATCTGGATTCGTCAGTTCTAATCGTACATTCTTCATGGGACATTGCAAAAGAGGCTAAGGGAGATTAGAGACATGAAAACAAGCAACAAGCTGAGTATTAATAGTCAATATGAGAAGTTCATAGAACGATTCTTCAAATGGGCTAAAACACGCCAAGACATCAGGGCAGCAATTGTAATAGGTTCTCGCGCTCGACTTGATCACCCAGCTGACGAGTGGGCAGACCTAGATATCATAGTCATCAGCACAAATCCAGAATACTACACGTCGGAAGCTGAGTGGGTGGACAACATTGGTAATCCTTTGCTGACGTTTGTTGAACCTACGCCTACTGGAGATACAATGGAACGTCGCGTCCTCTTCGAAGGAATGCTTGACGTGGATTTTTCCATAGTTCCTAAAAGAGGATTTCAACAGCTTCTTCAACCAGGGATAAATCCTCAAACGACAGTTCAAATTTCGAATATTTTTGGTCGCGGAATGCGCGTTCTTGTTGACAAAGATGGAATGCTGGCGCAGGTACGCAAATTACTTGAATCTATCCAGAACCCGACACCTTCCCCACCAACACAAGACGAGTTCGTCCAAGTCGTCAATGACTTCATATATCATTCTGTTTGGACAGCAAAGCACATACGCCGAGGCGAATTGTGGTGGGCGCTAGGTTGTGTCAATTGCAAGTTGTCGTTTTTACTGCTTCGCATGATTGAGTGGCACGCCCGCGTGACACATGGCTGGAATTATGATACGTGGCTCCGTGGACGCTTTTTGGAAGAGTGGGCAGACCGTCGCGTTCAAAAAGGCTTACGAAAAGCATATGCGCACTACGACAGAGAAGACATTGCAGAGGCATTGTTGGGGGCAATGGATCTGTTTCGCTGGGTATCCATTCAGACAGCCGATAAACTTGGTTTTTCATATCCGACCAGTGCCGATAGGCAAGTGGCAGATTGGATAGAATCATGGCTTCTAAAGGAAAACAGAACCCATTAAGAGATTCATGTTGACTACAAAACCGCAAACGTGAGGTGGACATGGATGCAAAGTTACTTCGACTAATTGCTGTAGGCAAGAAACTCTGAGAATGCGTTATCCCTTAGGGCAAAATCATTATATAGTTTTCAGCAAGATAATATTATGTAGGAGAAACAGAGAATGGGCATTCTGGATGAGTTATTAGGGTTCTTAACTCAAGGAAGCATCGGAGGCATACCTCCACTGGTTTTAATGATCATTCCTTTCATAGTGGGCTTGATCATCGGTTACTTCGTAAAGAAACTCTTGAAAATAGCCGTAATCGCCATCGTCATAATTGCCGTGATAACTTACTTCGGCTTCTTCGGCCTATCATGGGGAAGCCTCACAGGACTTATAGATACATATGGATCTCAAGTTGTGTACTATGCGGGACTGCTTATGGGCATTCTTCCGCTTGGTTTGGGATTCGTCATAGGTCTAGTTGTCGGATTCATCCTTGCATAGACGGACCACAGAATATTGAGCCATAGCTTTCCAAACAGAATCATTTCATTTTGATATAAAGAGATATATCCATCTTCCTTTAAACCTAAAAAGTCAAAAACATGAGTGCAAGCCAATGAAAAAAATTGGTGTAGTAACGAGTGGCGGCGATGCTCCCGGCATGAACGCAGCCATTAGGGCTGTGGTCCGCATCGCCTATTCAAATGACCTTCAAGTTCTTGGTTTTGAAAAAGGCTGGGAAGGCTTGATAACAAATAATTTTAGGCCATTAACCCCGCGCTCAGTCGGCGGAATCATACAGTTGGGCGGCACAATTCTTCTCACGTCAAGATGCTCTGAATTTAAAAAGAAAGAGGGCCTCAAAAAGGCTGCGGAAACTCTTGCCGCCAATGATGTTGACGGACTTGCTGTAATCGGTGGAAACGGTTCCTTTGCAGGAGCCCTAAGCTTAAGCAAGGAAACCAACGCGCTGATGGTGGGAATTCCCGCAACAATCGATAATGATGTTTATGGAACAGAAGAAACCATAGGTTTTGACACTGCCGTAAACACTGCAGTCACTGAAATCGACAAAATCCGAGATACGGCAATCTCCCATGAAAGAATCTTCATTGTCGAAGTTATGGGGCGAACAAGAGGCTTTCTCGCCTCAACAGTAGGGCTTACAGTTGGAGCAGAAATAATTTTAGTTCCAGAAATCAAATTCAAGTTAGAAGATGTTTTCAAAACTATTGAGAAAAACAAAGAAGTGGGAAAGAAGTCCGGCATGATTGTGGCTGCTGAAGGGATTGGAGACACGCGGCAACTAGCAACAGAAATCGAAAAGAACACAGGTTCAGAGGCTAGACTAAGCGTTTTGGGTTATGCACAAAGAGGCGGCAGTCCTACAGCTAGAAGCCGGCTTTTGGCTAGTATGTTTGCGAACAAGGCTGTTGAAACATTGATGAAAGAGCAAGAAAATAGCGTGGTTGGGCTGCAAAATGGGGAAATAAAAAGCATGTCGCTTGAGAAATCGTGTATGACTGAAAAGCCTTTCGACCCTAGCCTCTTGAGACTTGCAAAACTGCTGGCAACGTGATCATCCGAAGAACACGCTTGCAATGTCATAGAGTTCCAGATCAACGGTCTTCCGCTTTCCAATGACGTCTTTGAGTAGCACTGGAACTATTTTGTTTCCTTTAAGTGCAACCATGTAGCCGAACTTCTCTTCGTGGACGAGGTCTATGGCTCCTATTCCGAATCTCGTGCCTAGTATTCTGTCAAACGCTACTGGCGAACCGCCACGCTGAAGATGCCCCAAAACCACAACACGCGTTTCGACACCCGTCTGCTTTTCAATCTCTTTTCCAACATAATATCCAATGCCGCCCAGACGGATGTGCCCAAACTCGTCAACACTTTCACTGTAAACTATCTCTGCCCCGCCTTTGGGTTTAGCTCCCTCTGCAACAACGATTATACTAAACTTTCTGCCGCGGTTCTGTCTTTGTCTGATCAGTTTGTATATTTCTTCCATTTCAAATGGTTTCTCGGGGATTAGGATGATGTCTGCGCCTCCGGCAAGTCCAGCCTCCAACGCAATCCAGCCGCTGTATCTTCCCATAACCTCGAGTATTACGACTCTGTGGTGTGTTTCGGCTGTAGTGTGAAGCCTGTCAAGCGCCTCAGTAGCTATGGCAACTGCTGTCATAAAACCAAAAGTGTAATCTGTTTCAGGCAGGTCGTTGTCTATCGTTTTCGGTACGCCAACACATTTAAGCCCTAACTCATTCAACTTGAGCGCAACGCTTAATGTATCGTCGCCACCAATGACTACAATAGCGCCTATTCCCGCGTTTTTAGCGTTTTCCATCGCCTGTTCTGCACCTTTTTCACGTTTGAATGGATTCGTCCTTGATGTGCCTAGAATTGATCCTCCGCGAGTCAGAATGCCCGATACGGAATTCAAGTCTAATGGCACAAAATCGTTTTCCAGAAGCCCCTGCCAACCATCTCTTATGCCCACAGTTTCGTATCCGTAGTTTTGGATTCCTTTTCTAACTACCGCTCGTATGACGGCGTTTATTCCCGGCGCGTCTCCGCCTCCACTTAAGACTCCAATTTTCATTTTTATACACCTCACGATGCTTCTCCACTACTTCCAAATAATCGCATTTTCGCCTTAATTACTTCTTTCATGGCTTCTTTTGCTGGACCCAGAATATTTCGAGGTTCAAACTCTTTCGGAAATTTCGATAGGACTTCGCGGATTGTTGCTGTGAAAGCAAGGCGCAGGTCAGTGTCAATGTTTACCTTTGCAATACCTAAGGATATGGCTTTTTTAATGTGTTCTTCTGGAATGCCTTTTGCTCCTGCTAGCTGCGCGCCGTATTTGCTGGCTTTTTCAACTATCCACGAAGGCACGCTTGAAGCTCCGTGCAAGACCAGCAGTGCATCAGTTTTTTGGCTTATCAACTCTAGTCTTTCAAAGTCAAGCGTTGGCTCAGCTTT
Source organism: Bathyarchaeia archaeon (assembly GCA_036514855.1). GTDB lineage: Archaea > Thermoproteota > Bathyarchaeia > Bathyarchaeales > Bathycorpusculaceae > DATBWI01. The sequence goes on from DATBWI010000027.1 coordinate 5,311, forward strand.
GAACTTGTAGGCGCCATGAGAAGTTCCTATCGCAACTGCCAAAGCGTCAACATCAGTCTGTTCGACAAACTTTTTTGCTACGTCTGGGTCTGTCAAGACGGCTTCTTTCTGCTCAACCGTCTTTTCTCCTGCTCCAGCAATTCTGCCCAGCTCAGCTTCAACCGAGACTCCTTTCGGATGCGCAATGTCAACGACGCGTTTTGTTAAGGCTACGTTTTCTTCAAACTTTAGAAAGGAGCCGTCTATCATGACGGATGTGAAGCCGGCTGCTATGCATTTTGAAACGGTGTCAAAATCTTCGCCATGATCAAGATGCAGAGACATTGGCGTGCTCGTAGATTCTGCGGCTGTCTTTGCAATTTTTGATAGATAAGCTAGCCCAGCATATTTGATGGCGCTGGGTGTGACGGCAACGATGACTGGCGATTTTTCTTCAGCCGACGCTTCAGCCACAGCCAACAAGACCTCAAGGTTATTGATGTTAAAAGCGCCAACTGCGTAAGCGTTTTTTCGGGCAGCAGTCAGCAGTTGTCGATTTGTGGCAAGCATTTTTTCACCGTTTGCTCCGTATTAATTGCAAATCGCAATAAATAACTTGTACGGTCGCAACCGATTCCGCAAGAGTAATCTAAATGAAGGTTCATGCTCGCCAAGCCACGAGTTTCGATCGAACATGTTCGGAAGACATAAACTCTCGTCTACAATTATACATTCTTGGAGATTTGCTTGACCTGTTATTTCAGGCATCTACAACAAGTGTTCAAAAAAGCTGGAATAGAAGTCACAAGTGAGAATAAACGTGAAATAGACAAGCGCATCCGCGGCATTCTAGATGTAGACGGGAACTGTCCAGCTGTGTGGAAGGAAGTGAAGAAAAGAATAGCCGAAAACGAAGGGGCTTTTGCGTCTGAGCTTAAACAGGCATGGAAAAAACGAAAATAGCACATGCCAATCTGACGAGAAAAAGTAGGAGTCTTGGCTGCGAATTCTGTTGCTTACAGACCTACTTCTTTTTAGCCTTAGCCTTAGTTTTAGCTTTGGCTTTGGTAGCAGGCTTCACTTCTTTCATTGGTTCGCCGCAACAAATCAAGTCACAGGTTGCGCATCCGCATGCATCATCGACAACCACAACGAGGCCGCATTCTTCACATTTATATTTCTCGCCTTTTTTAGCCATCCTACTATTGCCTCCTAATATGATGTTATGCTTGATTTAAGAATATAAAACTATATGGTTTACTTCTGAAGGCTGTGTTGTAGATGCTAAAAAACAATAAAACTTTTAAGAAAATAACGCATGTTTTGGAGATAAGTTTGTGGCAGTTCGCTTAGGGGATGATTGATATGGTGAAGCTAAACAAAGTTGACGAACTTGTAGTCTCGACTTTAAAGGCCAGTGATAAAGGGTTGACGATTGCGGAAATTGCTGAAAAGACTGGCGAATCGGAGAAGAAGGTTTTCAAATCCTTGCGTAAATTGTTTGAGAATGAGATGGTTGCGTGTCAAAACCATCAATACAGACTCATAAGCAGCTAGAGCTTACTCTATTCAGGTCAACATGAGTGCAGAGTGCCAATCCGAACCTGCGCCGCCAATTTTCTCGTGTTTTTCTTGTGGTTTGCTACTGTTGTTGAATATTTATTTTGGATGCGTCAAGAATAAAAAACCCGAATCCAGTATTTTCTTAAGGAATACTATGAATCATGAAAGCGGATCAGCTGATTCTCAGAAGCCAATTCCAAAAGCAGAGGGGTGCCCCCACTATTTCGGATATTTGGCGCAACGACCCAAGAGTGAGGGAGCTCCTGACGAATGCATGACATGCAAGAAACTTGTAGAATGCATGCTATCCACATCTGAAAGTGCATCCGTTTCTGAGAGTCATGTTACCATGCAGGAAACTAAACGCAACATTTCAGCGAAGCCTGAAGCCAATGCGAAGACAGAGAAAAACAAGTTCAAAGTTGAAAATCTCGACATGCTGTTCAGAGCTTGGTCTGGAACCGTGCGAATCGGCGAACTGGTTCTTTCAAACTGGGGTGGAAAAATTGATGAAGTTGAAATTCAAACCGCTAACGGGAAGAAGGCACAGTGCAGAGTCTACCCGATCAAGGAATCGAAGAAAGATATTGTGCAGGTTCCAGACAAAATACAGCTTTTCTTGGGTATCATCGAAGGCGAACTAGTAACAGTCAAACCAATAAAAAAGAAATAAAATTGTTTTGACGAAACTTACAGCATTATTCTGAACTTGCATTGGTCGTCTCCGTTGACTATGGATTTTTCCATCATGACTTCAACAGGTTTTCCTAAGGCTCCTTCGAATAGTGCTTTAGCCCATCCACGAGAGCAGTTGCAATATGTTGCGGAGAGTTTTCCTCGGGGAATCTTGTTCACTTGAGAACAGTAACATTTGGGATAGATAATATACACTTTATTGCCTTCTTTGTGCAGATGCTTGTAGACTTGCCCAAACTTTTCTAGAAAATCGTCAGTGTTCTTCGATTTCTCGTAAATTTTTTTGGCTTTCTCGATGAATCTTGGCGACTGACATTCCCTTCCACACTGTTCCAGTATCGCGTCGCGAGCCTTTTCGTCAACATGCTTGTTTAAGCCATCAATCATAGTTGCAATCCATTTCTCAGTACGTCCAACCATCTCGATCAATCCAGATACTATAGAAACATTGCTATGCTGTTGCGATACTTAATCCTTGTTCAATGTGGCTTCATGCAAGTGACTGTCTAAAAACCTAGTTGCAGATGTTTCCTTATCCTCTAATGGTTTTCTGTTGTTTCAGGTTCTTGGGCATGTAATCCCATGCTAATTATCTTTTCATAAATGGCTTCCACTTCATCTTGATTAAGTCCCAATTCAGACGCCCTCTTCATAATATGCCTATGCTGTTCGTCTTCTCTTTTGAAATCCCTTATCTGAATTCCATGGCGCCGTTTGGCTTCGCCAATAATCTTGCACACTTCCACCCTTTCTTTCAGAGAAAGCAGGATCTTCTCATCGATCTCGTCAATCCTTTTTCTTAACGACAAAACCCTTTCCAAACCATTCCGCACCTTCAAGACTTTTTTGCTACTTCAGTCTTAACTTGGTGGCGCTTTTCCAGTTCCTCAAAGATTTCCTTAGGCTTCAAACCTTTTTGAGCAAAAAGCACCAGCGTATGGAAGAGTATGTCTGTTGCTTCGTGCCTAATCTCTTTAGGTTGGTTGCCTTTCGCCGCAAGAATAAGCTCAACAGCCTCCTCACCTATCTTCTGCAAGACAGCATCTTCCCCATTCGCGGTTAACTGTGAAACATACGATTTCTCAGAAGGATTCCGTATCCTATCATTTATGACTTCGTAGATTCTTTCAATAATCTTCGCATCAACCGCCTGCTCTTCTTCCGCAACTACTGGCTTGTGGAAGCATGTTTCTCGGTTAGTGTGGCAAACGGCTCCAATCTGCTGCACTTTGAACAAAATCGCATCATCGTCGCAGTCTAGAATCGCATTCTGCACCAAAGAATAGTGTCCAGACTCTTCACCCTTAGGCCACAGCTTTTTTCGGCTTCGACTCCAAAAATGCATTTTCCCACTCGTCAGAGTCAACCTTAGCGCTTCTTTGTTCATGAAAGCCTGCATCAAAACCTTGCCATCAGAAGCATCTTGAACAACTACTGGAACAAGTCCATCAGCCTTTTCAAAGTCCACTTTCTTAATGAAATCTTCAGCTTCTTCTTCATTCAGTTGCAAAACCAAGTTCATCACCTCATAACTAGACTGGACGTACAAGCACTCCTTTTCGGGAAAGATACTCCTTAACCTTCACGATAGAATATTGCGATCGATGAAAGATTGAGGCAGCTAACGCAGCGTCAGCCTTGCCTTCTGTTAAAACTTGGTAAATGTGTTCTGGGTTTCCCGCGCCCCCGCTCGCGATTACTGGCAGATTTGTGACTTCGCTCATGGTTTTTGTTAAAGGAATATCGTATCCGTCCTGTGTCCCATCATAATCCATGCTTGTCGGCAAAAGTTCTCCAGCGCCCAACTCTTTCACGGTCTTCGCCCAAGCAATAGCATCCAATCCAGTGGGCACGCGCCCTCCTTCAACGTAGACTTCCCACCAGCACTTTTTCCCTTTATAATCAACAACAGTCTTGTTTGGCGGAGCCTTTTCCACATATGTTCTTTTAGCGTCAATTGCAACCACTATGCATTGGCTGCCAAAAACATCCGCCGCCCGCTTCACAAGTTCAGGTTCTCTTACAGCCGAAGTGTTTATTGAAACTTTGTCTGCTCCCGAGCAAAGCGTGTTCTTTATGTCGGTAATGTTTCTGATGCCCCCGCCAACGGTGAACGGAATGGAAATCATGTCCGACGTCCTTTTCACAACGTCCAACATAGTGTTTCTTTTTTCGTATGAGGCAGTTATGTCGAGGAAAACCAACTCGTCTGCGCCTTCTTCCTCATACCGTGCAGCAAGCTTCGCTGGGTCGCCTTCCCTTGTCAAGTTTACGAAACGCACGCCTTTGACAACTTCCCCATCCTTGACATCCAAGCAGGGAACTATTCTCTTAGCCAACACGTTTCACAGCCTCCACAGCCTGTTTAAAAGTGAACTTTCCCTCATATAAGGCAGTTCCAACTATCACGCCTTCAACATCGATTCGAGCAAGCCCTATTATGTCTTCTAAACTGTTTATGCCGCCAGAAGCGATAATTGGCGTTTTCACTGTTTCCACAAGCTTTCTAGTTTTTTCGACGTTCGGTCCCTTCAATGTCCCATCAACACTTGTAGATGTGAAAATTACCGCGCCAACATTAGAGTCTTCAAGCATATGGGCGAAGTCAAGATAATCCATTTCAGATTGGTCTTTCCAGCCATGCACTGCCACCTTGCCATTCCTCTCATCTATAGCTACTGTGACATGCGTTGACCCGTAGCGGCGAACAGCCTCTGCTATTAATGCTGGATTCTGAACAGCAACTGTTCCGAAAATCACGCGAAAAGCTCCAAGCTTCAAAAGAGACTCGGCTTTCTCCAAAGTCCTTATCCCGCCGCCAACCTCAACCCTAACACGAAGACCTAAAATTCCCTTGACAGCTTCCACGTTTTCTCCAGAACCCAAAGCAGCATCAAGATCGACCAAATGAATGAGCTCTGCCCCTTGATCTTCCAGCAGTCTAGCCGCTTCTAGGGGGTTATCAAAGTAAACCTTAGACCTAGTCGGGTCTCCCTGAACCAGCCTAACGCATTTTCCACCCATTATGTCCACAGCAGGAATGACCAGCATTTTCGCTACCTCTTCACAATCCTAACAAAATTCTTGAGAATCATAGCTCCGGTTTTGCTGCTTTTCTCAGGGTGAAACTGCGTTGCAAATATATTCTGCTTCGCGACTACTGAGGGGAACTTCACTCCATATTCCGTAATTGCCAGAATCACGTCCTGCTCCAAGGGCTGAGGAACATAAGAGTGAACAAAATAAACATAAGAAAAGTTTGGAACACCCTCAAACAATGGGTGAGGCTTCACAATTTCGATGGTGTTCCATCCCATCTGAGGAGTCTTTACACTGTCAGGCAGTTTGACAACGTCTCCAGCGATTAGGTTCAGCCCCTCTATTGATTCGCCTTCGCTACTTCTTGTGAAGAGAAGTTGAAGACCTAAGCAAATTCCCAAAAGCGGCTTTCCATCAGCGACAGACTGCTTCACAACATTAGATAAGGGAAACAGGTTCTTGACGGCTGGAGCAAAAGCGCCTACGCCCGGCAGAACTATAGCGTCAGATTTGCCTAGCTGCTTGGGATCGTCAGTTATCAGGACTTCGGCACCTGATTTTTCAAGTCCTTTTTTTGCGCTTCTTAGATTTCCCAGACCATAGTTCACTATTGAAACTTTAGGCAATTTCACAGTACACCTTTTGCACTTGGAACTTGGTCTCCTGCCCTCGGGTCTAACGATGTTGCTTCTCTCAAGGCAAGCGCCATAGCCTTCACCACAGCCTCGATTTTGTGGTGATCATTACTGCCGTAAAGAACTGCTATGTGTAGGTTAGACTTTGAAGCTTGGGCGAAAGATATGAAGAAATGCTCAATATCTTCAGTTTTTAAATCCTCTATCTGGTTTTGACTAAGCTTAAGACCCAAGTTTGAATATGCTCTTCCGCCTAAATCAACTACAACTCTGGCAAGTGACTCGTCCATAGGCACATAGGCGGACCCGAATCTTCTGATGCCCTTCTTTTCGCCTAAAGCCTTCTGCAACGCCTCGCCTAAAGCAAGCGCAACATCTTCACTGACATGATGCTTCAGATCTCCAGTAGCCTTCACTGTCAAATCAAAGAGGGCGCGTTCAGCCAATGTAACCAGAAGGTGATCAAGAAACTTTATGCCAGTCTTAACGTCTCTCTTGCCTTTTCCGTCGATGTCTAATTCCACAACTATGTCAACTTCGGATGTTTTCCTTTCAACTCTAGCTTTTCTCACCACATTTTTTCCTCCTGTGTCTTTCTACAACGCATACTTATTCGTTCATTGCTTACCATTGGCTACTCCTCTAAGGCTTTTTTTAATGTTGTAAGAAATGTTTGGTTCATTTGGCGTGTTCCAACCGCGACGCGAATGCAATTCGCCAAGAGAGGCAAGTCTCCCCTGTCTTTCACCAAGACATTCCTGCTCTTCAGCCTCCTCGTAATAGTTGAGGATGACAGATCATCTTTCGTTATCTTGAACAGGATAAAGTTCGCATCTGAAACACATGGCGCTATTCCATCAATTTCTGCCATGCTTTGGCTTAGCCAATCACGCTCCTTAACAACCTCTTGAATGCGCCCTTTGAAGTACTTCCAGTTTTGCAAGGCTAGAACAATCATTCGTTGAGTCACAACATTCATGTTAAAGGGAGCAGTCACCCGTTTGACACATTCCACAATGGTTTTGTTTGAGATTAAACATCCAAAACGTATTCCAGCCAGACCAAAAGCTTTGGAAAAGGTTCTCAAAACAATGAGGTTGTCAAAGTTTCTAACCCAATCGATAATGCTGTATTTGGCAAAGTCCACATAAGCCTCATCTATAACCACGATGCCTCTGAATTCCTGCAAGATTTTTTCAACATCCTCTCTTGCAAACTGGTTTCCAGTCGGATTGTTCGGAGAACAAATCAGAAGCAAAGCTTTGCCTCTATCAGCCTGTTCAAGAACCTTATCCACATCCAATTCAAAGTTCGGTTTTAACAGAACAGTTGCCTTTCTGACTCCATACAGTTTTGCGAAGTACGTGTACGTGGTGAAAGTGGGCTCAACCGTTATGACCAGTGAATTTTCTTTCACCAAGATTTTCATGAGTAAATCTAAAATTTCGTCTTCGCCATTCCCCACAGCAATTTCAGACTCGTTGAATCCTAGGAAACTTGAAAGTGCTTTTACAGCCATGCTGCCGTAAGCTGGAGGATATGCGCGAATGTCAAGGTCTTGGCAGGCGTTAAGCAGAAGCTTTTCTACTTCATCGCCTTCTACAGCGAAATTCTCGTTCAAATCAAGTTTCACAACTTGTTCATTCTGTCCAGTAACACTTTCAACTTCGTAGAACGGAAGTTCAAAGACTTCTTTGCGGACGAATTCTTTAACATTCATTAGGCTTCACCTCTAACGCGGACAGAGTTTGCGTGTGCGTCGAAGCCTTCCATTTCTGCAAGGGTGACTGTTGTCTTTTTCAGGTTCAAGTATCCCTGCTTGCTGCATTGCAGGAAGTTGACTGTTTTAACGAAATCTCTTGCCGAAAGACCTGAATAATATCTTGCATATCCTCCGGTTGGAAGAACGTGATTTAGTCCGCTTGAGTAGTCGCCGAAAGCCACTGGTGAATATTCGCCTAAGAACACTGCTCCAGCGTTTTGGATTTTATCGAAGACGGTGCGAGGGTTTTTTGTTAGGATTTCAAGGTGTTCAGGCGCTATCAAATTAGCATACTGCACAGCCTCTTCAATGTTTTTGACGATGACTATTAGTCCGCCGTTTTTGATGGATGATTTGACAATTTCAGCCCTAGAAAGCGTCTTCATAATTTTGTAAACTTGTTCTTTAACCGCAGACGCGAGTTCTTTTGACGTGGTTAAGAGGATCGCCCAAGCCCGAGAGTCGTGTTCTGCCTGCGCAACAAGGTCCGAGGCGACAACGGAAGGGTTAGCGGCTTCATCTGCAATTATTAGAACTTCGCTAGGTCCTGCCGGAATATCTATGGCTACGTCCTTGCTTACTTCCAATTTTGCAGCCATGACAAAAGCGTTTCCCGGACCAACAATCTTGTCTACTTTGTGCACGGTTTGTGTGCCATAAGCCATAGAAGCTATTGCCTGTGCCCCTCCAACCCTGTATATTGCGGTTGCTCCTGCCAAATCGGCAGCCACCAAGAGAGATGGACTGATGCTTCCATTTTCTCCAGGCGGCGAACAAACAACAATTTCCTTAACTCCAGCGACTTTGGCTGGAATTATGCACATCAAAGCTGAAGAGGGGTAAGATGCTTTTCCTCCAGGAGCGTAAACGCCGACGGATGATAGAGGCTTGGTTACCTGTCCAATGCGTACTCCTTTGGCGGTTTCTATAGAAAGCTTGTTTTTGATTTGTTTCTTGTGGAAACGGGCAATGTTTTTGGCGGCGTTTTTCAAAGCAGTGATTTGGTCTTTGCTCAGTTTTTTGTAGGCTTCTTTAATCTCTTGTGAAGTGACTTTCAATTTTGATGGGACGAGGCGCACATTGTCGAACTTTTCTGTATAGCGCAGAATTGCGTCGTCTCCTGTTTCTTTTATGTCCGTTATTATGTTCTTGACTGACGTTGAGATTTCGGAGAGATCCGTTTTTCCTCGATTCACCACTTGCTCTAACGTTTCTTCGCTGAATTCTTGGCTGGTCATTATTCTCATTTTGTTTATCCATCCTGCTTGATTTTGGCAAGTAACTCGGCGATTTCTTTTTCGAAGGTTCTGTAGGCGATTTTGTTGCATGCCAATCTGCATGTTGAATCGAGAATGGTGGCTATTACTTTGAGGTTGTTTTTTCGCAGGGTTTCGCCGCTTGAGGAAATATCCACGATGATTTGAGCTAAACCTATTGCAGGCGCTAGTTCTGCGGTTCCGCGAACGCCTAGAATTTCCACTTGCTTTCCAATGTTTTCAAAGTATTTTCTGCTGATGTTTGTAAATTCAGTTGCAACTCTTGCCACAGCGGGAACATCATTAACAGAGTCTATTGCCGAGTTTTCGGGAACCGCGACGACTAGTTGGCATTTTCCAAATCCTAAATCCAACAGGTCATAGACTTCGGCTTCTCTTTCAAGGATTAAGTCATAACCTGTTACGCCAAGGTCTACGGCGCCGTAGTGAATGTAGACAGGCACATCAAAGGCTCTTGCGAAAATCACTTCGAATCTGGGGTCTGAGGTTTTGCAAACATACGTTCTTTCCTCTTCAAGGATTTCTATGCCTATGTTCTGCAGCATTTTGACTGATGGTTCTTTCAATCTACCCTTATTGGGAATTGCAATTCGAATCTTTCTGTTCACTCCGTTTTACCTCCTATTTGTTGCAAAAAAGTTTTGAGCATTGCTCTTTTGGACACGTTTGAGCGAGATTCATATACTGTTACGGGTTTTTCAAGGGATGACTCCACGAAAACCGCATAATCCATTCCAGCAAGCTTCGCATATTCTATGGTTTTGTTCTTGGCATTTTTCGTCACATTCAGCAGGGCTGCAACTCCAGCATCGCGAATAATGTCAACTGCTTCTATGGCGGTTTTTCTGGATTTCGAGGCTACCAATATCTTTGTTTGTGTTTTTTCGGGAAACTGGAAACACTGAGCCGTAAGCGCCTGTAAACATTTTTCTATTTCCAAAGCGAAACCTATTGCGGGCAGTTTGAGTTTCCCAAACTTTTCCATGAGGTGATCGTATCTGCCTCCTCCGCCGAGGGGTAAGCCAAAGTTTGGAACGGAAACTTCAAACACCATTCCCGTGTAATACTCGATTTTTCTTGTCAACGAGAAATCAAAGAAGACAAGGTTCTCAATGCCATAGTCGGCTAGAACGTCTTTGATTTTCAAGAGTTTTCTCAAGTGCTCGCCTGCCTTTCCATATTTTGGCGAATCAAGTGACAAGGATGAAACTTCGTCTAACCGCCTGCAAAGCGTAAGTTGTAGAAGGGTTTCCCTTAGTTTGGAGTTGAAATTGTTTTGTTCCATGAATTTTTCTAGGCGAGCTTGATCTCTGTTTG